>URYV01000150.1 GCA_900552285.1 uncultured Oscillospiraceae bacterium | reverse complement strand
GCAGCTTCGGCAGCTGCTTATAGTCGCTTGTCGAAAGGGAGCACAGCGACAGCTCCTCATACCCGCATTTGTCGCAAATGGATTTTGCCTGGGCATTTATGACGTCGGGGGATTTTTCCCTTATGGGACGGTAGACATACCCCGCCTGGCAAAAACGGCAGCCCCTTATGCAGCCGCGGAAAATTTCCTCCACGGCGCGGTCGTGTATGACCTCGGTAAAGGGAACGACAAATTCCGTCGGATAGGGAACCTTGTCAAGATCCTTGATTATTCTTTTGGTGATTTTTTCGGGCGCGCCGTCCCTCGGCGTGATGGCGGCAATGGTGCCGTCGTCCTTATATGTCACGTCGTAAAGAGAGGGGACGTAAAAGCCCGAAAGCTCGGTAGCGACGGCGTGAAGGAACTTCTTGCGGTCAAATCCCGCCTTTTTGTGCTTTGCATAAAGCTCGCAAAGCTCGCACAGCGCCTCCTCGCCCTCTCCGAGAGAGAAAATGTCGGCAAATTCGGCAAGGGGCTCGGGATTATAGGTGCAGGGGCCGCCGAGCACCACGACGGGGTGGTTGTCGTCCCTGTCCTTCGAAAAAATCGGAACCCCCGCAAGGTCGAGCATATTCAGCACATTGGTATAGCTCATTTCATATTGCATGGTAAATCCGATGAAATCGAAATCGCGAAGGGGGTCGCGGCTTTCGAGGGCAAAAAGGGGAATGTTGTTTTCCCTCAGCTGCGCCTCCATGTCCTCCCACGGCGCAAAGCAACGCTCGCACCAAACGTTGTCCATGTTGTTAAGACATGAATAAAGAATTTTTATGCCCAGGTGGGACATCCCGACCTCATAGTTGTCGGGGAAGCAGAAGGCAAAGCGCACGTCGACTTTCGACTTGTCTTTGACGACGCTGTTAAGCTCTCCGCCCACATATCTGCCCGGTTTTTCAACCTTGGAAAGCATTTTTTCAAGCTGAAGCTCGGTCAAGTTAACATCACCTTTGTAAAACCGCGCCGACGTATTTTTCGGTTCTTTGCTTGCCGAGGAAAATCATCGGAGGTTTTTCTTTTTATTTTACTATAAATCCGCCATCTTTGCAACCGAAAAAACCAAATACCAAAAACAAAGGGCGGCACCGCTTTGCGAAACCGCCGTCTGTTAAGCCGACAGCTATCTGTTCGCCGCCCGACCGTGCCCCTCCCGAAAGGTCATGCTAACCCGGCTTTAGGCTCGCCGCCGCCCTTTTGACGGCTTAAACAGTATTTTCGCCTCTGCCGATTTTGCCGAAAAAAGCGCCCAAACCTGAGGCTTGAGCGCAGTTTTGTGTTTAAAATTCGGAAATTAAAAGGCGGTTATCTTGCCGACGGCATACTGCAAAATCATCAGCGCGTCCTCGGTGTTGACTTTTCCGTCGTTGTTGACGTCGCCGTAGCGCCGCATGAGCGGTTTGTTCATAAGCTCTTTGGTTATGGGAATAAGGTCGATACGGAAATCTTTAATGTTCTGCTCCGGATTGTCGCCGTAAAAATAAATCACATATCCGTCCTTTTTGAAGAAAACTCCGGGAGACAGCTTGCCTTCCACACCGTTCCAATAGAGATAGTCAATGCCGTCGATATTTCCCGCTTTTATTTCTTCATACTGCGTGACATATTCATAATCGGAACCGAATACCGAAACGAATTCCGACATAAGGTCTTTTTCACCGCTTTTGTCTGCAAATGTTGCGGTGAAAAGGGAATCCCAATGAGCGTTACCGCCGTTTTCGACATCGGATTCATCCCAAAATTTTCCGTCAAAGGAAGGGTATTCCGCATTGTAATCGCAATAATACATGGAAGTCACTAATTCTTTATACCGTTCATTATCGCTCGCAAAACGAGGAACCCCGCCTTTTTCCTTGAAGTTTTCAAACATAAAGGGGATTGCCTTTTCTTTCTTCAGGTCTCTGAACCAAACATTTTCATCATTGTCGTCACTGGAAATTCCATAGCCGGTGTAACCGACGCACCCTTCATAAAACACTTTCTTTTCCTGAGCCGAAAATTTGCGGAATTTGCCTACCGAGTATTGAAGAGTTTGCAGCGCGTCGCCGACGTCGATTCTTTTATTTCCGTTAACATCGACAAACGCATTTTCGTCGACGGTATAAGCCGCGGCCGAAAGCACCGAGCTTGCGGCAAGGCAAAAAACAAGAACTGCGGAAATGATTTTTTTGAATTTCATGAGAACACCTCGATTTTCCCGACGGCATACTGCAAAATCATCAGCGCGTCCTCGGTGTTGATTTTTCCGTCGTTGTTAACGTCGCCGTAGCGCTGCATAAGCGGTTTTTCTGTTAGCTCTTGGCTTAGCGGGGTGAGTTCAAAATCAATCATGTCGAGAATTGATTCGGAAAAAATGGATTCCTCCAGTATTTTGATTTTAACCACATAGTTGTTCGTTTTTATTATACATCCGGCATAAAACATTTTGTCAACCTTGTCCCAATAAAGGTACTCGGTTCCGTCGCGGTCGCCTTTTTTCAGTTCCCCGTATTTTTTAATTTCTTCATAATCGGCTGCAAATGCCGAAGCGAACTCGGATTCAAGGTTCAAATCACTTCTTCTGTCTGCGGGAACGACCGTTGCAACAATTCCTTCGTTCCCCCATTTGCCACTCGGAGAAAAATCATACTGTATTTCCCCGTATTCGGCGGTTTGGTTATAAATATAAAATTCGAAACGATATTTATCATACTTTGGATTGTTGCATGACACCAAGGGAAAACCGCCGTTTTCTTTTGCAGCCTCAAAGATTACAGGCAACTCGGCTTGCTCTTTAAAATTGTCGAGCCAATTTAACACGCCGTCTTTTGAATCACGGGTTTCATATTCCGGGACGAGACAACCGTTGACATTGTTGTAATAGTCATGAATAGGAAACTTTCTGAATTTTCCGACGGAGTATTGAAGAACGAGCAAAGCGTCGCTGACGTCAACTTTTTTGTTCGCGCCGACATCTGCGACCTTTATGTCATTTGCTTGGTCTGCCGATACGCACAAAGCCGAGCTTGCGGCAAGGCAAAAAACAAGAACTGCTGAAATAACTTTTTTGAATTTCATAAAAGTTCCTCCTTACAGACTGCGGTCGATATAATCATTTATTGCTTGTTTGCAGCTTTCACAGAAAATCGCGTCATATTTATTGCTGTCCTTAATTGCATTTGCGGTTTTTTCCCAATCGCTGTCATATGACATAACGCATTGTCCGTGTTTGGTGTCGGCTAAACCACCCGCACCCAAAAGATGTGCTTGCTCGTGGAGCATAACTTTTAACGAGTTTATCTCGCGTTTGGCGGTGTCTGCATCGTTAGCCATAATTGTACAACAAGATTTGCCTTGGAAAGTGTAGCTTAATCCTGCAACGGAAGAACCATGTGAATTGTTTTTCACAACACAGAGTTTGTGCCCGATCGAAAGCGTGAAAATTTCTTTCATTTTATTGTTTGCATCGTGCTGATTTATCAAATCATCGTTATTGTTTTCGATACATGTGTGATGTCCGCCCGGCATATCGGAACAATGGGTATCGTTTGTGCAAGGACAATAAGAATCCAAATCATTCGAATCAAGTTCGGTGCACTTGTCAACATACGACTGCATAAGGGTGGGGGAGTTTCCGTTAATGACCTTAATGTCAAAAACATTCTCAAGAACGTCGTTAAGTTTGTCTTGACAGTCACTTATATAATCCTGTGGGGTTACCCCGGAGGACGCATGCC
>URYV01000149.1 GCA_900552285.1 uncultured Oscillospiraceae bacterium | reverse complement strand
CCAACCTTTGGAGACGGTGGATGATCGACTGCAATATGTATAAAAAGGACGGCAAAACCAACATCGAGCCCTTTATTGCGGGACTTCCCAAGGAAATGATGGACTTTTCCGAAGAGGAACAAATCGAAAATATCAAGGACTATTTCAAATATGACGTAAACATTGATTACTGGTGGATGGACGCAGGCTGGTATCCCGACGCAAAAACCAAGGGTTGGGGCTATGTCGGAAGCTGGGAGGTCGACAGAACAAGGTATAAAACCGGTCTCAAGGCCATTTCCGACGCCTGCAGCGAGCTTAACATGAAGGGCGGAACGATTCTTTGGTTCGAGCCCGAACGCAACGCATTTTCCTTCACGGGAGGGGAATTTGAAAAATACGGAGTCAAAAAAGAATGGATGGTGGGCTATGACGCACAGCGCAACACGGCTCTCGGCCCCAACGGATACCGTATGTTTGACCTCGGAAACGCCGAGGCTCTTTCCTGGATGAGCGACCGCATAAACAAGGTTTTGAACGAGGGGGGAATTTCCTTCTATCGCGAGGACCTCAACACCGGCGCCATTTTGAGCATTTGGCGGGCCGCCGACACGGCCGACCGCGTGGGAATCGTGGAAAACCGCTATGTTCAGGGACACTATGCTCTGTGGGACAACATTCTTGCAAACGAAAACATCAACATGATAGATACCTGCGCCTCGGGCGGACACCGTCTCGACCTTGAGACCATGCGCCGCTCCGTCGCACTTCACCCCACCGATTACAACTATAACGATATGCCCGCCAAGCACCAGGGCACCTACGGACTTGCCTGCTGGTTCCCCTTTGCGGGCGCCAACACCGGATTTGGAGAGTATGCCGAAAGAACAAGCAAATACAATATGCGTTCGGCCTACCGCCAGTCCATAGCCTGTCAGGTTCACCTCGACAAGCTGTCCGACGCCGAGCGGAAAATCGTTTCGGACAGCGAAAAGGAATGGAGAAATTTGAGCAAGTTTTTCTATGACGACGTCTATGAGCTGACAAACAACACCGCAAGCGTCAACGAATGGTATGCCTACAGCTATGTAAACAGCGAAAGTCAGCAGGGCTTTGCCCTCGTCTTTAATCACGGCGGCGAGTTCTCCCCCGAAAGCCAAAACATCCGCCTTAAGGGGCTTGAGGAAAACGCTCTTTACGAGGTCACCTTTGCCGATTTTGACGGCACGGTAACCGCAAGCGGCGCCGAGCTTATGTCCGTCGGAGTTGGGCTGACACTTACCGAAAAGGAAATGGATCAAAAGGTCGATTCGGACATAATCTACTTTAAAAAGATCGGCGGCGGGGTGCTTTACGGCGACACCGACGGCAGCGGAGACATCTCGGTGACCGACGCGCTGCTTGCACTTCAGGGTTCGGTCGGAAAGATCGGACTTACCGACGATCAGGCTGCTGCGGCCGACGTTGACGGCGACGGAAAAATCACCGTTACCGACGCGCTGCTCATTCTGCAAAAATCGGTGGGAAAAATCGACAAATTCCCCGTGGAAAACTGAACAAAAATAATTTTTAAAGGGTTTCGGTACGCTTTGTGCCGAAGCCCTTTTTCTTCATTATTCGTTTTGCACAAAAAGAAGGCGACATATTTGTGACTGTTGACTTGTTGTATTAAAAAAATCCAAATGATATAATGAATCGAATATTCCGATAAGGAGAAAAACGTATGAATTCAAGTTTTAAAAGACTGATTTGCTCGGCTGTTTCGGCGGCGGTTTTGCTTTGCATGACGTCGGCCGCCGCCCTTGAAAAAAAGGAGGAGCAAACCGAGCAAAGCCCCGTTTCGGTAACCTTTCCGACGCTTGAAAGCGACAAAACAATTGTCGGAAACGACGGAATAACCGTTGTCGGAACGGCGGCGGGAGAGACCTCGCTTGCCGTCACGGTGAACGGGAAAAGTGCGGGGAGCGCCGAAGTTCTGCCCGACGGCAGCTTTTCGGCAAAAATAACCTCCTTTGCCATAGACGCGGGTCTTAACGACATCGAGCTTTCGCCCAAAAGCGGCAAGGCATCGACATCCCTTCGGGTGAAAAAGCAATATTACTATGACGTGGCCGATTTCCCCCACGAAATTTTAGGGGCCGCCGAAAGCTATTGGCAAACCGGCGTTTCGAAATTCTGTCCCGAGCTTTCGGTGGGCGGGCAGACCATAAAGACCTTAAACGGCTTTTCCCTCCGTCCCGAGGACGGCAGAGACGCCGACAAGGCTTCGGCCGACATCGACATTTCGGGCGTCAAAAAACAGGTGCGTTATTTCCGCTCGACAATCGGCGTGGACGACTTTGCAAACGTGGGCGGAACGGTGGGCAGCTCGGTTGTGTTTTCCGTGCTTGCCGACGGAAAGACCGTTGCCGTTTCGAGAGAAATGGACATAAACGAGGTTGACGAGATTTTTGCCGAAATTCCCGCCGTCACCAAAAAGCTGACCCTTCGCGTTTCAAGTGTAGACGGCAGCAACCGCGGCGACTACGGCGATTTTATCAACCCGAGAATATTCCTGAGAAGCGAGGATTTCAGCGGTACGGAGACCGAGCTCGGCTCCTTTTCCGAGCAAAGCACCCTGACCGCCAAGGCGCAGACCGCCGCGAGGCTTAACCTTAAAGGGGACTTTTCCTCGGTGACGGTAAAGCCGGAAAAGGCGGGAGATCGCGTATTCGGCAGACTTTTCAAATTCACATATTCCTTTGCCCGCTCCATGCAAAACGGCGCCCTTTGCGAGGCCGAGCTTTCCCCCGACGGGCAGGGCAATTATACCTTTGCCTTAAACGGCCTTTACGGGCCGGGAGAATATCTCTTCGTTTTTGACGGCGTAACCGAAATAAAAACCGCTCAAAGCGACAAGGGATATATCTTTTCCGACGGCAAGGCAAAAACGGGACTTTTGAATATGACGGTCAACTTTTCGGGTAAAATCTCGGCGCCCCTTGACCCCGTCACCGCCGAGCCCGCCGCGACTTCGGAAAAAAGCGTCGCAACGAAAGACGAAATAAACAGAGCCCGTGAAACCTATCAAAGCTATATCACAAATCTTGAAAAATTTCCCTCCAAAATGAAAATCGGGAACAAGGAATATGTCGGCTTTTCCGACCGCGATTTTTCCAAGCTTTCGCAAAAAGCGGGAACCGACGAAGTTGCAAAAAGCGAGACGGCCGAAATTGTGCTGCTCCACAAAAGCGGTCTGCAATTCACCCTTAAAACGGCCTTTTATCCCGACTATGCCGCCTTTGACTGGGTTTTATACTTTGAAAACATAACCTCCTCAAACTCCCCTATCGTGACCGACATAAGCTCGGCAGAGCTTAAATTCGAGGGCGAAAACCCCGTCATTCTCACAAGCTGCGGCGACACCGAGGCCGACACCCAGGCAACCGCCCCCTTTATCCCGAGGAGCTATTCTCTCGAGGACACAAACAGCGTCAGCTTTTGCCCCTCAAACGGCCGCTCCACCGAGGTGGGATTTCCTTATTATAATTTCGAATACGGAAACGGCGGCGCCCTGATAGCCACAAGCTGGGCGGGGCAATGGCAAACCGATTTCGAATATTCAGACGGCGTCACCTCCTTTTCGGGACGTCAGCAGACCTTCAATTCCTACCTTAAGGCGGGAGAAATCGCCCGCACTCCTCTGACGGCGGTCATTCTCTACGACGGCCGCAACACCGACCGCGCAACCAACCTTTGGAGACGGTGGATGATCGACTGCAATATGTATAAAAAGGACGGCAA
>URYV01000148.1 GCA_900552285.1 uncultured Oscillospiraceae bacterium | reverse complement strand
CCCTATGCTTTTCTACGTCAACGTGTGCGGAAACGTGGAGCAGGAATATACAAGAGACGAAATCGACAGCCAGCTTAAGGCCGAATTTATGAACGCCCTCCAGCCGGCCATGGCGAGAATTTCCGAAATGGAGATTCGTCCCAACGCCATTCCCGCCCATGCGGGCGAGCTTTCGGATTTTATGAATCAGGAGCTGACAAAGAAATGGAGCGAGCTTCGCGGCCTTGAGGTGGTTTCCATCGCCCTCAACCCCATAACCCTCCCCGACGAGGACGCCGCCATGATAAAGCAGGCTCAGCGCGACGCCATCAACCGCAATCCCAACATGGCCGCCGCCACACTTGTCGGTGCTCAGGCCGAGGCCATGCGTTCCGCCGCCGCAAACGAGGGCGGTGCCATGAACGCCTTTATCGGCATGGGAATGGCTTCAAATGCAGGCGGAGCAAACGCCCAGTCCCTTTTTGCCATGGGACAGCAACAGGCTCAGCAGCCCGTTCAGGCAGCCGCACCCGCCGAAAACACATGGAAATGTGCCTGCGGAACCGTCGCATCGGGCAACTTCTGCCCCGAATGCGGAGCAAAACGCCCCGACGACGGCTGGAAATGCTCCTGCGGACAGATCAACAAGGGTAAATTCTGCTCAAACTGCGGCGCCAAAAAGCCCGCGGGCGAGCCTCTCTATAAATGCGACAAATGCGGCTGGGAGCCCGAGGACCCGAAAAATCCGCCCAAATTCTGCCCCGAGTGCGGAGACCCCTTTGACGACAAAGACATTCGTTAGGAGGAGCGCCGATGGCAACAACACTCGAATATAAGTGCCCGTGCTGCGGCGGCGCCATAGAATTCGACCCGAATTCCCAAAAAATGCGCTGCCCCTACTGCGACACCGAATTTGACGCCGAAACCCTCCGGCAAAACGACGAGCAGCTTCGCAAGACCGACGCTCCCGACGAGGCAAGCTGGAGCTCGGAGGCGGGGGAGCAATGGCAGCAGGGAGAAACCGACGGAATGCGGGTGTATATCTGCAATTCCTGCGGCGGCGAAATTGTGTGTGACGAAAATACCGCCGCCTCCAAGTGTCCCTATTGCGACAATCCCGTCGTTATGACGGGTCAGCTGTCGGGCGTGCTCAAGCCCGATTACATCATTCCCTTCAAGCTGGACAAAAAGGCGGCCAAGGAGGGGCTTTTAAAGCACATTTCCGGCAAACGGCTTTTGCCGAAAATCTTCAAGGACAAAAACCATATCGACGAAATCAAGGGCGTTTATGTACCTTTTTGGCTGTTTGACGCCGGCGCCGACGCCGACATTCGCTATCATGCCACCAAGGTGAGAACCTGGAGCGACAGCAAAAACGACTACACCGAAACAAGCCACTTTGCGGTCTACCGCGCGGGAAATATCGCCTTTGAACGGGTTCCGGTGGACGGGTCGACAAGAATGCCCGACGATCTTATGGAGTCTATCGAGCCCTTTGATTTTTCGGGAGCGGTTGATTTTCAGACCGCCTATCTTGCCGGCTATCTTGCCGACAAATATGACGTGGATGCCCAAAGCAGCGCCGACCGCGCCAAAACCCGCATTAAAAATTCCACCGAACAGGAATTTGCCAAAACGGTTTTGGGATATGCTTCGGTGATTCCCGAGCAAAGCAGCGTCAGAATTTCGGGAGGAAACGCAAAATACGCCCTCTATCCCGTTTGGCTTTTAAACACCACCTATAACGGTCAGAAATACACCTTTGCCATGAACGGCCAGACCGGCAAATTTGTCGGAGACCTGCCTCTTGATAAGGGTGCCTATGCCAAATGGTGGGGTATTATCGGCGGTATTGCGGCCGCCGCCGTTTTCGCCGCAAGCTACCTTTTGTGGCTGCTTTTAGGAGGAGAAAAAATGAAAAAAATTATTTCGCTCCTTCTTGTTCTTATGCTTGCCGTCTGTATTTCGGCTCCCGCCTTTGCCGACAGCTCCCTTCCCCACCTTATCGACGGGGCCGGCCTTTTGTCCGACGAGGAGTTTTCCGAGCTCGAAAGCGAGCTCGACGGCATAAGCGAGGCTCACAATGCCGACATTGCGGTCGTGACGGTGAACTCTCTCGGCTCTAAAACCGCCGAGCAATATGCCGACGATTATTATGATTATAACGGATATTCAAAATCAAGCGGCGTGCTGTTTTTGCTCTCCATGGGCGAGCGCAAGTGGCACATTTCCACCACCGGGCAGGGCATAAACGTCATAACCGACGCAGGTCTTGACGCCATGAAGGATAAATTCGTGTCGGATTTATCCGACGGATATTATTTCGACGCATTCATGACCTTCGCCAAGCAGACCGACAAATATTATGTCAAATATGAAACCGACGGAAAGGGCTATGACGTCGACGACCTGCCCAAGGACGATTTCAGCATCGGCTTTAATCTTCTTATCGCCGTTGTCGCCGGCTTTGTCATCGGATTTATCGGCGTTTCGATCATGAAAGGTAAGCTTAAGACCGTCAGAATGCAGAACTTTGCCGGAGAATATGAGATACCGGGAAGTATGCAGGTGACGGGGCAAAACGACGTTTTCCTCTATGCAAACGTGGTTGCCACCCCGAAGCCCGAGCTGTCCCAAAGCAGCGGAGGCGGGTCAAGCACCCACAGCGGCTCGTCGGGAACCTCCCACGGAGGCGGCGGCGGAAGCTTTTAAGCAAACAGATTTATAACACAAAAGCCCTTTTTCAAGGGCTTTTTCTTTGTCGGAAAAAATAAAAAGTTACATTTTTGTCGAAGTCGTGGACTTTTTGAAAAATATATGATAAAATTACATTGGAAACAATACGGTGCGGCGCAAGGAGGTGCGGTCATGAATTCGGTTCGTCGTTTTCTCAACGGCAGACTTTTTCTCGTTATTTTCGTGCTGACGGTATTTGTGCTCGACCTTATGACCTCCCTTCCCGCCATGAAGGATTCCACCGACGTCATGTTCAGCGGCGCCCCTCCCGTTCTTTTAAAGCAGCGACTTCAGGTTGCGGGCGTGCTTTTCCTTTGCGTTATCGACGGCCTTGTGCTGCTTTTTTGCGACGAAATAATGCCGTTTTTGGCCTCGGGGCTTATGACGATTATTTTCGCCGCCAAGTGCTATGACAGCTATAATCTTTTTATGGGCGGCAACATGGCTTATATCACCGTTCCGATTTTTTTGTTTGTCATTGCCGCGCTGATTGTCAATTTCGCCCGCTATTTTTCGGAAAATCGGGACATTCCCTTTTTCTCGGTGGGCAAAAGCTTTTGGGGCATTGCCGCCGTGACCGTCGCCGTGACCCTCGGGGGTCTCGGAAAAATATCCCTTGCCGACTATTTTTCGGCCGCCTACTATGTCGTTTTTCTCGGAGTCGGAATGCTGCTGCTTTATTTTGTTTTCAGGTTTCGTTTTCGCCACAGGGACGACTATGACCTTGCCGAAAAATTTGCCGAGGTGCTTCTCATCGTCGGCCTTTGCGCGGCGCTGCTTGCCGCGAAATCCATTCTTTTCAGTCTTGACGACATTCTGCTTAACAAAAGCGTCCCCGAATGGAAATTCCGCAACAACTATTCGACCTTCCTCATGATATGTATGCCGGCGCCGCTCATGTTCGCAAAGCGGCACAGGTACCCGATTTTTCTTTCCTTCATCATGTTTGCCGTCATGTCGCTGCTCGGCTCGAGAAGCGGGCTTTTCCTCGGCGCCATTGAATTTTGCATTTCCTGGGGATGCTTACATTTGCTTCCCTCTCACAGTTACTTTTCGATCTCA
>URYV01000147.1 GCA_900552285.1 uncultured Oscillospiraceae bacterium | reverse complement strand
GATGGGCAGTCAGCCGGAAATGGGGCAGGAAAGAATGGCAGAAAGGGGCGGCAGTCATTGCGCGAACTATTATAAAATCAATTCCCTCGTCCACAATGGATTTTTTCAGCGGCGAGGCGTCGGCAAGCTGAGGCCAGATTTTTGCTGGACGATTATTCGAATAAACCCCCATGCCGGCGCGAAGGCGCAGCAGGCCTTTTTCGGGGCGCATATTACCGGGGACGTCGTTCCATTTGTTTCCGCCCACCGCGCCGAGCAGCACGCTGTCCGAGCCGACGCATTTTTCAAGCTCGCTTTGAGGCAGCGGATCACCGTATTTATCAATGGCGCAGCCGCCCATATCAACATCGGTATAATTAAAGGTGTGTCCGTAAACCTCGGCAACCCTGTCAAGCACTCTGATTGCCTGACCTACAATTTCGGGACCGATTCCGTCCCCTCTTATGACGGCGATATTTTTAGTCATTGCTTTTCCCTTCCTTCAGCGATTTAAGCAGTCCGCCGCATTTAATGATATTTTGGATAAAGGGCGGGAAGGGCTGTGCTTTATATGTTTTTCCGGTTGTAATGTCGGTGATGATTCCCGTGTCAAAATCAACCTTGACTTCATCGTCGGCGTTTATTTCGTCGGCCGCCTGCTCGCACTCGAGAATGGGCAGACCGATATTTATGGAATTGCGATAAAAAATTCTCGCAAAGCTTTTGGCAATAACACAGCCGGTTCCGCAGGTTTTTATGACAAGAGGTGCGTGCTCTCTCGACGAGCCGCAGCCGAAATTCCATCCTGCCACAATAACGTCGCCGTTATTTACCTTTTTGACAAAATCCTTATCAATGTCCTCCATGCAATGGAGAGCAAGCTCCTTTGCATTGGGCGTGTTAAGATAACGGGCGGGGATTATAACATCGGTATCCACATTGTCGGGATATTTGAAAACCTTTCCTTGCGTGTTCATGTTCAGTCCTCCTTATACTCGGTGATATAGCCTGTCAGCGCGCTTGCGGCCGCAGTATGCGGAGAGGCAAGATAAACCTCGCTGTCCACATGGCCCATACGTCCGACGAAATTACGGTTGGTTGTGGAAATGCAGCGCTCGCCTTCTGCAAGAATTCCCATATAACCGCCGAGGCAGGGTCCGCAGGTGGGCGTGGAAACAATGGCGCCTGCGTCAATAAACGCCGTATACCATCCGTTTTCGACACAGTCGCGGAGTATCTGCATGGTGCCGGGGATAATGATGCAGCGAACGCCGTCGGCAACCTTTTTGCCGTTTAAAATGTTATAGGCGGCTTCCATATCCTCAAGTCTGCCGTTGGTGCAGGAACCGATGACGACCTGGTCGATTTTTATGTCGTGAAGCTCGCTTGCGGGGCGGGTGTTTTCGGGAAGATGAGGACAGGCGACCGTGGGAACTATGCCCGACAGGTCGATGTCGATGATTTTCTCATATTCCGCGTCGGCGTCGGCCTCAAAAACGGCGGGCACTCTCTCGCTTCTGCCCTCAAGGTATTTCATTGTGACGTCGTCGACGGGGAAAATGCCGTTTTTGGCTCCCGCCTCGATAGCCATGTTGCATATGCAAAGGCGGTCGTCCATGGAAAGACCGTGAGCGCCCTCCCCCGCAAACTCCATACTTTTGTAAAGAGCTCCGTCCACACCTATCATTCCGATGATAGTAAGGATAACGTCCTTACCGCTGCAGTTTTCGGGAAGACTCCCCGTCAGATTGAATTTGATTGCCGAAGGAACCTTAAACCAGGCCATGCCCGTGGCCATTCCGGCCGCCATATCGGTTGAACCTACACCTGTCGAAAATGCTCCGAGAGCTCCGTATGTACACGTGTGGCTGTCGGCGCCGATAATGCAGTCGCCGGCGGTCACAACGCCCTGTTCCGGAAGAAGGGCGTGCTCGATTCCCATTTTACCCACGTCATAAAAATGACTGACGCAATGCTCGCAGGCAAATTCACGGCAGGTTTTGGATTGTTCCGCCGCCTTAATGTCCTTGTTGGGCACAAAGTGGTCGAGAACAATGGCAACCTTGTCCTTGCTGAAAACCTTGTCAAAGCCGGCCTTTTTAAACTCGTTGACCGCCACCGGCGTGGTGATGTCATTGCCGAGCACAATGTCGAGTTTTGCATTTATAAGCTGTCCCGCGGTGACGCTGTCGAGTCCCGCATGGGCGGCAAGAATTTTTTGGGTCATTGTCATTCCCATTTTAATTTCCTCCCTTTGTCATGTTGTGAAACGCGCTGAGCAGCGCCTTTGTGTTTGCATTGATAACGTCGGTGTCGGTGCCGGCGCCCCAGAACATATTTCCGTCCTTGTCCTCAAGGCCGATATATGACGCGGCGACGCTCTGAGAGCCCTGACCCTGCATACTGTGCTGAGTATAAACCTGAAGGGTGTATTCTTTTCCGGTATACGCGCAAAGAGCGTTGTTTATGGCGCTGAGTGTACCGTTGCCCTCGGCCTCCATGTCGGTCTCTTCACCGTTTTTCATAAAGGTAATGTCAATTTTCACCGAATCGTTTTCTCTCACGAAATCAAAATCGGTGACCTCGATGTCGCTCTTAAGATTGAGATAATTGCTTCCGAAAATCTCAAGCACCTCGTCGGGTTTAAGCTCCTTGTGCTCGTGGTCGGAAATTTCCTTGCAGAGATAGCTGAAATTCTCTCGCATTTTTGCGGGAAGGTTGTATCCGAAGGTCTGCTCGAGAAGGTATCCGATGCCTCCCTTGCCCGACTGGGAATTGACCCTGATAACGTCTGCGTCGTAGGTACGACCGATGTCCTTGGGGTCGATGGGAATGTAGGGCACCGTCCACTGATGAAGCTTTTTCTTGGCACGGAATTTCATTCCCTTTGCAATGGCGTCCTGATGAGAACCGGAGAACGCGGCAAACACAAGAGCGCCGGCATAGGGCGCACGCTCGTAAACGTGCATACGGGTGCATTTTTCATATTCCTCAACAAGACGGTTCATGTCGGAAAAGTCAAGCTTGGGATCTACGCCGTGGGAATACATATTCATGGCAAGGGTGATAATATCGACGTTGCCGGTTCTTTCTCCGTTTCCGAAGAGGGTGCCTTCCACTCGGTCGGCGCCGGCAAGAAGAGCAAGCTCGGTGTCGGCCACGCCTGTTCCGCGGTCGTTGTGGGGGTGAAGCGAAAGGGTGACGAATTCGCGGTATTTAAGATTTTCGCTCATATACTCTACCTGGGAGGCATAAACGTGAGGCATACTCATTTCCACCGTCACCGGGAGATTTATTATAACATTGTTGGTTTCGCTCGGCTCGAGAACGTCAAGAACGGCATTGCACACCTCAAGGGCATATTCCGGCTCGGTTCCTGTAAAGGATTCGGGAGAATATTCAAAGCGGAAATTGCCTTCGTATTCCCCGGCAAGCTTTTTGACAAGCTTTGCTCCGTCAACGGCTATCTTCTTGATTTCTTCCTTGGACTTTTTAAATACCTGTTCTCTCTGAGCAACGCTCACCGAATTGTAAAAATGAATGATTGCGCTGGGCGCGCCCTTGCAGGCGTCAAAGGTCTTGCGGATAATGTGTTCGCGGCACTGGGTAAGCACCTGAACGCTGACATCCTCGGGAATCATGTTGTTGTCGATAAGGGTTCTCAAAAATTCATATTCGGTCTCGCTGGCGGCGGGGAACCCCACCTCGATCTCCTTGAAGCCGATCTTCACCAGCATCTGGAAGAACTCCAGCTTTTCCTCCAGGCTCATGGGCACGATCAGGGCCTGATTGCCGTCACGCAGATCCACACTGCACCCTCGTATATCTCATTGAGGATGCGCTCACCC
>URYV01000146.1 GCA_900552285.1 uncultured Oscillospiraceae bacterium | reverse complement strand
ATCTCGGTGCGGGAGCCTCCACCAAGCTCATCACCATGTCGGGAAAAATGCAGGAGACTGCCGGCAACGATTACATGGGTAAAGAGGTCACCGGTATCACAATCACCGTCGTCGCAACTCAGGATACTGTTGAAAACGATAGCTATAATAATAACTATGACGCAAATGCAACATATCCCGTTGTAAATGCCGCCGAGCTTAAGGAAAGCCTTGTAAACGGCGGAACCGTTGCCGTTAATAAGGACATTAAGACCGACAATATTGCAGATAATGCCGATTCGAGAGTTATTATCAGCCAGCCCACCACCCTTAATCTCGACGCAAAAATCGTTTCTCCCGACAACATGGGAAACAACAACACCAATTTCTGCGCTTTGATTGTCGATGCCGACACCACTATAAACGCAACTGCAAACGGCGGAATTGACACCGGCGTAAACGGCGGTTACGGCATTAACGTCAGAAATGGTTCCAATCTCACCATTAACGGCGGTTATTACTACGGCGGCGGTACTGCGGTTCAGGTTCAGAAGGGAACCCTCACCATCACCGGAGGAACCTTTGCCTGCGAGCCCTACGGCGCTCCCTATTACTATAACTTCCTTCTCAACTGCGTTGACTCGGCGTATAAAGACGGAACTGCAAAGATCATCGTCAAGGGCGGTACCTTTGTGAACTTTGATCCGTCTAATAACTCTGCCGAGGGTGCGGGTACCAACTTTGTGGCCGACGGATATACCGTTACTTCGGAAGTAAAAGGCAACGATACTTACTACACCGTCGTGGCAAAGTAATTAACTTTACAACAAAAAGAGACAAGAAGCAAGTTCTTGTCTCTTTTTTTATTTGCATGGTTAAGCTTTTAATCACGGAAAGGCCGTTATCTTTTTAACCGAATACTGAAGAATAAGCAGGGCGTCGGTAACGGTGAGGGCGTTGTCGCGGTTGACGTCGGCCTGAACAAAGCTGTCGGATGAAAGCTCAAGCTTGCCGACCGATGCCTGGAGAGCAAGCAGCGCGTCGGTGACGGTCACGCTGCCGTTTAAATCCACATCGCCGAGGGCGGGGAGGTAATCGCCGTTTACATACACCCTCAGCTCGCAGCGGCGGCAATAGTAAACGCTGTCGAAAATTCCATAGCCCACATATGATGGGTCGTCAAGCCTTGAAATGACCCAGTTGTGGCCCAAAGCGGGGGTAAAGCTTGCCGAAGATAAAACCTTGCCGCAGGAGGCGCAGTGGCTTCCGCCGCTGTGCCCGTTTGAGCAGCAGGAGGCTTCGAGAGATGCGTCGGAAACCTCTTTGTGCTGTCCCGTTGCGCCCTTCCTGTCGCTGATTTCGGTGTGCCCGCAGATTGAGCAGGTTTTAACTGTATATCCTTCGGAAACGCAGGTGGGGGAGAGGGTGTCCGATACAAAGGAATGGTTTGTGCAGGCGGAGTCATCGCCCTCGCGGAAGGTGAATCCGTTGGCGGTAGCATAGCTTTCGGCCTCGCTGCCCTTTGCGCCTGTTATGACAAATCCGTCGATGGTTTCAACGCCGCCGAAGGGGTTGTCGGGGTCGGGGGGATAATAGCCGATTGCCTGACTTCCGATGAATGTAACGCTTTCTGGAACCGTCATACCCTTGCCCTTGCCGTAGGTGAAAAACGCGCCGTTTTCGAGATAGCGAAGGCCGTCGTTTAAATGAACGGCTTCAAGATCTCCGCTTGAAAAGGCGTTGTCTCCGATATAGCGCACGCTGTCGGGCAGATTTATTGTCTTGCAGCCGTGGTTGTTAAAGGCCATATTGTCTATGATTACCGCTCCGCCAAACTCTATGGAGGCCAGCTTTTCGCAGGCCCAAAAGGCGTAATAATCAACGAGCTTGCAGCTTTCGGGAAGAACCAGTCCCACAAGATCGGGGGTTTCAAAATTGGCCATGTTGTGGGGAGTCATTTCCATCTGGTCGGTAATGTATGCTCCCGCCACCGCCACGGTGCCTTCCTTTATAACGAGGGTGGTGTTTTCGGGCACCTTGCCTTTATAGCAATAGGCCACCTTGCCGAAATATACCGGGCCGTCGGGCTGATTGTAATACCAGCCTGTGGCGGCTAAAGAATCGTGCTCGGTCCAGGTGACCGACTGCCCAAGCTCGCCAAGGTCGTTAAGCGAGCCGCAGCCGGAAAATGCACCGCTTCCGAGGGTTTTGACATTTTTACCGCCCTTTACGGTTTTAAGAGCCGTACATCCCGAAAATGCACCGCCCTCAATGGCCACAAGGCTGTCGGGCAGGGTGACCTCGGTCATAAGATTCGAGGAGGAAAGAGCGCCTTCGCCCAGCACGCGGATGTTACCGAGATTTATGGTGTGAAGATTCTGCCCGCCTATCGCGCCAAGCTCAAGCACATCGTCGGGAATTGTAATGTTTTCGAGAGCGTCGCAGCCTGCAAATGCATTGAGATATGGATTGCCCTTAGGGATATTGACGGTTTTGAGTTTTGGGAGATAGGCAAAAGAGGCGTCGGCAACGGTACAGGTCTGCGGCAGCTTTGCCGAAACGAGATTATAAAGTTTTTTCACCTCAATGTAATTAACACTTTCAGGAACATTAAGCTCGGTCAGGTCGTCGCCGCCGTTTATTATGAGCGTCTCGAGCCCGTTGGGAAGATTGAGCTTTTTAAGACCGTCGCAGTCGTATTCTAAATATACCGTTTTGGTGCCGGGGCGGATGGTCAGCTCCTCGGGATAGTCGCTGTAATCGTTGTCGATTATGCCGAGAAAAACACTTCCGTAGTAAAGCTCATAGTCTTCGGGAAGGGCATTATACCATTTTGAGTCATAAAAAACATTATCGGCTTTTACAATAGAGGAGGGAATGTTGACCTGAGAAATGTTTTCGCAATATTCAAATGCACATTCGCCCAGCTCTTCTAAACCCTCGGGAAGAAGTGCCGAGGTAAGTGCCGTACAGTCGGCAAAAGCGTTGTCTCCGATAATCTTAAGCCCCTCGTTAAAGTTGACCGATTCAAGCTTTTCACAGTCGGAAAAGGCGGTGCCGTCGATCTGTTCAAGGGTTTTGGGGAAAGAAACGCTTTTAAGCTCTTTGCACTCCCAAAAAGCGTATTGCCCGATGTATTTAACCCCTTCGGGAATGGTCACGCCGGTAATGTCGTAGCGCGTAAAAACATTTTTGCCGATTGCCGTTACGCCGCTCGGAATGACAGGGGTTTTGCTTTCACCCTTATATGCCAGCAAAATATTTTTCCATATAAAGAAATCGGATGTGCTGTCGTCCCAAAGCCAATCGTAATATTCGTCATAAAGGAATTTCGCAAAGCCCTCGCTGAGTGAACTGTTTACGGCACCGAAGGCGTTAGGATGAATGTATGTGCCGTCTCCGCCGAAGGTTACATTTTCAAGCGAATTACAGCTTTCAAAGGCGCCTTTGGCTATTTGCTCGAGTCCTGCCGGAAAGTGAATGCTTTTTAGTGCACCGCACCCCGAAAAAGCATACTCGCCTATTGTCTTTAAGCTTTCGGGAAGCACGATCTCCTCAAGCGCCGAATGAACTTTGGTGTAATAGCCGTCCTCAAAGGCCTCGTCGGCGATGTATGTGACCGTCTCGGGCAGGATGACCTTTTTAAGGCCGGTACTGTGGTCGCTGTATTGATATACCGTGTGGAAATCCTTTATTCCCACAACCTTAAAGCCGTCGATGTAGGACGGCACGGTCAGTACCGATTCGTAACCGTTATATGCGGTTATCTCTATCGTGTCGAAGGTGACAAAGCGGTAACTCAGTCCATATGGCACATCGTCGGAAGGCACAGCTTTGGCTTTGACATTCGGGCGATGGATGAGAGTTGGGACGAAGACGGCACC
>URYV01000145.1 GCA_900552285.1 uncultured Oscillospiraceae bacterium | reverse complement strand
ATCAGAAGAACAAACTTTTAATAATGCCGCCGGAAAAGGCGTATCAGATCGTCGAAGAGCTGACACGTGCTGCCTGCCGGGCTGGCATCCGCTACATCTATAAGAAAACGGATTCTGCATTGCGGGGCAATATCGGCGCAGAACTTGCTGCGGTTCTTCAGGCCAGCAACAACCGTCAGCTGCCGTTCCTGCCGGCGTTCCCCCAAAATGGGCGCACGCGAATCAATGGGAACCACAAGCACGACGACGTCGTTTGGCTCCACAAGGTCGGCCACAAGACGGCGGTCGTTTTTCTGAAGCCCCGCCGCTTTTCCTATCATTTCCTTAAGCTCAAAAATGCCGTCGCCGTTTTTTGCGCTGACATATATTTCGTTTTTTTCGGCGTTCGGAAGGGCTTCAAGCCCGTCCGATTTGTTGAAGGCTTTGATGAAGGGCAATTTTTTTTGCTCAAAAAGCTTTATAAGATCGCCGTCGGCCTCGGACATACCCTTGACGCCGTCGATGACAAGCACGGCAATGTCGGTCATATCGAGCACCTGCATGGTTCGCCTCACCCGCATTTCTCCGAGCTTTCCCTCGTCGTCGATACCGGGGGTGTCGATTATGACAACGGGGCCTATGGGAAGCAGCTCCATGGCCTTTTTAACCGGGTCGGTGGTTGTTCCCTTGACGTCGGAAACAAGGGACAGCTTTTGTCCCGTCACGGCATTGACAACGCTGGACTTGCCCGCATTTCTCACGCCGAAAAAGCCGATGTGAACCCGCTCGGCCGATACCGTATCGTTAAGTCCCATTCAAAGCCCCCCTAAAAGCGGAAATCCCGCCTGTTTGAATTCTTTATCTGCTCGATATTTTCCCTTGCGATTTCCCTGACCTTTTCCTTGGGAATCTTTTTAAGCTCATCCTCGATAAGCTTATAGCCCACCTTTTTGGTGTCCTCGCTTGCATAGTCCTCGAGATATTCGGTGAGGGTCATAAGAGCGTTGGGGTGGCAGCAGTTGAGAATCTGACCGTTTTTGCAAAGGCTCATAAATCTGTCGCCGGTTCTGCCCTCGCGATAGCAGGCGGTGCAGAAGGAGGGCACAAAGCCCATGCTCATAAGCCAATTTACCACCTCGTCAAGGGTGCGCTGATCCGAAACGTCAAACTGCTCGGAATCGTGGGGACGTTCCTCCTCGCAGTATCCGCCCACCGAGGTGCGGGAGGCTCCGCTTATTTGGGAAACACCCAGCTGAAGCATTTTTTCCCTGACGGCCTGACTTTCCCTTGTGGAGATTATCATGCCGGTATAGGGCACGGCAATGCGGATACAGGCGGCGATTTTTTCGAAAATCTCGTCGTCAAGGCCGTTGTCAAAGGCGTCGGGGTCAATGTCGTCGGCGTGCTTGACTCTCGGCACGCTTATGGTGTGGGGACCCACCCCGTGCACAGCCTCAAGATGCTCGGCGTGCATAAGCAGCCCCGCGAATTCATACTGATAGCCCTCAAGTCCGAAAAGCACACCCAGCCCCACGTCGTCTATTCCGCCCTCCATGGCTCGGTCCATGGCCTCGGTGTGATAGTCATAATCGTGCTTGGGGCCGGTGGGATGAAGCTCGAGATAGCTTTTTTTGTTGTAGGTCTCCTGGAAAAGAATATATGTTCCGATTCCCGCCTCTTTAAGCTTGCGGTAATTTTCCACCGTGGTGGCGGCAATGTTGACATTGACCCTTCTTATGTCGCCGTTTTTGTGATGAACCGAATAAATTGTCTTTATGGACTCAAGAATATATTCGATGGGGTTGTTGACCGGATCCTCTCCCGCCTCGATTGCAAGGCGCTTGTGACCCATGTCCTGAAGGGCAATGACCTCGTTTCTGATTTCCTCTTGGGAAAGCTTTTTACGGGCAATGTGCTTATTCTTCAGGTGATATGGACAGTAGAGACATCCGTTGACGCAGTAATTCGACAGGTAAAGGGGCGCGAACATGACTATTCTGTTGCCGTAAAAGGCAAGCTTGATTTCCTCGGCAAGGCGGTACATTTCCTCCACCTTTTCGGGAATATCGCAGGCAAGCAGCACCGAAGCCTCCCTGTGGGTAAGGCCGGCGCAATGGGTCTCGTTTCCGCTTTTAACCGGGCGCGCCTTTTCGAGAATACTGTCTATAAGTTCGATGTTATGCTTGTTTTTCTCGGCATATTCAATGGTTTTCAAAATTTCCTCGTGGCTGATAAATTCCTCGGCCTTGAGGGATTTCGGATTGTAAACTGACATAATAATTTCCTTTCTTACGGTCAGACTTTTCTTTCCGTCAGACTATAATTTAATGTCGCCGCGGCTTGTGACGATTTTATATCCTATCGACTCCATGCGGCGGTTAAGGCAGGAACGGCATTGAGCCGACTCCTCGCCCGTGCAGATTTTGTTGTCGTAGAGAGCATATTTTTTTCTCACCGAAACGGGGGACAGATTGGGCATGACAACATTTGCGCCCGCCTTTATGCCCTTTTCCCGCCCAAGGAGGTCGATGGTTCCAAGCGCCGTGGTGGAGGGCAAAAGAATGTTGGGCTTTATAAGCCTTATGAGCGATAGCAAAAAGACCGTCTGCTCCGCCGTACCGGCGGGAAAATGCTCAAAGGGCGTGTCCTTTGCCGGAATAAAGGGGCCTATTCCGCACATATCGGGAGAGAATTCCTCGATGAATTTAAGGTCCTTTGCAAGGGTATTTTCGGTTTGGAAGGGCGAACCCACCATAAACCCGCAGCCCACCTGAAAGCCGATGTCCCGAAGGTCGTAAAGACATCTCATGCGGTTTTCAAAGGACATTCCCGCAGGGTGGAGCTTTTGATAGTGCTCCTTATCGGCCGTTTCGTGACGGAGAAGATACCTGTCGGCACCGGCTGCGAAAAATTCTTCATAGCTTTCTCTGCCGTATTCCCCGAGGGACAGCGTGACGGCACAGTCGGGGAAATCCTTTTTAAGCCTTTTCACCGTGTCGCATATCATTTTCTCGGAAAAGACCCCTTCCCCGCCCTGAAGCACAAAGGTGCGAAAGCCAAGCTCATACCCCTGCGCCGCGCAAAGGAAAATTTCCTCCTTTGAAAGCACATATCGGTCGCAGCCGCCGTTTGATTTGCGAATTCCGCAATAAAAGCAGTCGTTTTTGCAGACGTTTCCGATTTCGATGAGACCTCTGACATAAACGTCGCTGCCGTAGATTTCTTTTCTTGCCCTGTCGGCTCTTTCGGCCGCGAAATCGGCAAGCTCGGCGTTGCGCCCTCTTATAAGCTCCTCATATTCCGAAAAAATATCCTGCTTTGCGATTTCCTTTATTAAGGGATTGTTACAGCAGCGCAGATTATTTAAAAGACTAAGAAACGCGTCTGCGGCAAACGCCTCATCGGAATAATAAAATGCCGCTTTGTCGTCCGTCAGCTTAGTTAATCCGTCTGTTGTAATTTTGACTCGGTATACGTGTGTGCCGTGCTCATCCTCATATCGGTACATATTTCGGACAATGATTAGGTCAAGCTCCTCTGTCAGTACGTTTCCGGCAATATGCGCCTTCTGATTTTCATAGCTTAAATCAGGGCTGAATACAATATCTCCGTCTGCGTTACAGTAAACAAAATCCGAAGCAGCGATCCCGCCGTCAAATTTGACCTTATAAAAGCATTCCGGCACCGTAAAATCAAAATGACCTATACCGTTCTCCCTTGCCCGTCCCTCGTTATATATCTGATTTCCCAGAAGACTGTCGTTTTCGGGAACGAAGGAACGGAAAAAGGGGAGGGCGCTCAATGCACCTACGGCGTTCGGGTCGGTTTCACCGTGAAAGCCGTCCCTGCTGATACCTAACTTACAATGCTCTTTCTCTTTGCAGAGAGAATAAA
>URYV01000144.1 GCA_900552285.1 uncultured Oscillospiraceae bacterium | reverse complement strand
ACAAATGTTTTGTATTTTTTTACACTTTATCAAAATAAATTGAGAAACACTTTCACCCGGAACTCACGCCGCGGGTGGTTCCCTTGACGATCACCGCGGCCCCGACAACGGGCTGGCCCGCGGCATCCCGGACGACGCCCTTAACGGATTGCGGCACAGCGGCACTCTGCCGGGGGGGGGAAAGGTAAATCTTGCCGTCGCGGATCTCGATTTCGACCTTGTCGTCCGCCAGCAGCTGTTTCAGCGCCGCACGCACGTCGACATCCGCGACGGCGATGCTGACGACCTTGTCGGGATTGACCGTCGGACGCGCGTAGTAGAACGTGTAGCCCGTCTGCTCGGTAATCCGCCCGAACACCTGTTCGAGCTTGGCATTCCGGAAATTCAACGTCACTTTCTGCGCCCGGGCCGTCAGGGCCGTCCCGGCTACATCCGCGAGCTTGAAAAATAAGGAAAGGAAGGATTATCCATGGCAGACGTAAAAAAACAGGCCACCCGTGAAGCCTACGGCGAGGCGTTGGCCGAAATCGGACATAAATACGATAACTTGATTGTTTTGGATGCCGACCTTTCGGGCGCAACCAAAACCTCGACCTTCAAAAAAGAGTTCCCCGAAAGATTTTTTAATTGCGGTATTGCCGAGCAGGACCTTATCGGCGTTGCAGCGGGTCTTACTGCCGCGGGAAAACTTGTGTTTTGCAGCTCCTTTGCAATGTTTGCTGCGGGACGCGCCTTTGAGCAGGTCAGAAACGCAGTTGGATACACTCATCTGAACGTTAAAATTGCCGCGACCCATGCAGGTCTTTCGGTGGGCGAGGACGGAGCAACGCATCAGTGCAACGAGGATATTGCCCTCATGCGCTCCATTCCCGGTATGACCATTTTAAGCCCGGCCGACGGATACGAAGCCAAGGCTTGCGTCCGCGCCGCAGCGGAATATGTTGGCCCCACATATCTGAGATTCGGCAGAATGGCCGTGCCTTTCATTTTCGAACCCGATTATAAAATTGAAATCGGCAAAGGCGTAAAGCTTAAGGACGGTAAAGACGTTACCCTCATAGCCACCGGACTTATGACCGGAATGGCTCTTGAGGCGGCCGAAACGCTTAAAAACGAAGGCATTGACGCCCGCGTTATCAACATTCACACCATTAAGCCTATCGACCGCGAAATTATAATAAATGCCGCAAAGGAGACGGGTGCCGTTGTCACCTGCGAGGAAGCGTCGATAATCGGCGGTCTCGGCGGTGCCGTTTGCGAGGTTCTTTCCGAAACCGTTCCGACTCCCGTTATCCGCGTCGGAGTTGAGGACAAATTCGGAACCTCGGGCCCTGCGGGAGAAGTTCTGAAAAAATACGGCCTTTGCCCCGAAAACATTGTTGAAAAGGCCAAAAAGGCAATTTCTCTTAAATAATTTTTTATCGATAAAAGCTCTTCCTTCGGAACGTCTGCGGGAAGAGCTTTTATTTTTACAAAGGGATTTTATATACTTTAAGGTTGACTTTGCAGGGCGTTTTTATTATAATTTATATAATAATTTGTGTTAAAATGGTGTAATGTATATGAAAGGCAAAGTAATTGTAATCGAGGGACTCGACGGAAGCGGGAAGGGAACCCAAACGCCGCTTTTGTGCGAGTTCTTGCGTCAAAAGCTCGGCGATGTGAGAAAGCTGTCTTTCCCGTGCTACGAAAGCGAGTCAAGCGCCCTTGTGAAAATGTATCTTGAGGGAAAGCTCGGAAAAAACGCCGATGACGTGGGTCCCTTTGCCGCGTCGGCTTTTTACGCGGTCGACAGGTTTGCATCATTTGTCACCGATTGGAAGGAAGAATATCAAAAGGGAAAGGTCTTTGTGGCCGACCGATATGCAACCTCCAATATTATATATCAGATGTCAAAGCTCGAAACCGATGCCGCGAAGGACGAATTTATTCGCTGGTCGGAGGATTTTGAGTATAACAAGCTCGGAATTCCCCGTCCCGATCTTGTAATTTATCTTGACATGCCGGTGGAAATTTCTCAAAAGCTTATGTCAAAGAGATACAGCGGCGACGAAAGCAAAAAGGACATTCATGAAAAAAACATCGAATTTCTGAAAAAGTGCCGTACCGCGGCGGCCTATGCGGCCGAGAAGTGCGGTTGGAAGGTTATAAACTGCGCCGAAAAAGGGCAGCCGCTTTCCATTGATGAAATTCATAAAAAAATAATTGAAATTGTTAAGGAGTCGATATTATGATTTATTTGTTTCTTGCAGACGGATTTGAAGAGGTGGAGGCAATAACCACCGTTGATTATTTAAGACGCGCGGGGCTTTCCGTTGTAACGGTGGGAATCGGAGGCAGAGAAGTCAGAGGAACCCATGATATTCGTGTTACAGCCGACAAGACCGAGGACGAAATCAGACTCAACGACGAGGTTATGGGAGTTATTCTTCCCGGAGGTATGCCGGGCACAACCAATCTTGAAAAATCCGAAACGGTGCAAAAGGCCATTGATTTTTGTGTGGAAAACAATCGTCTTGTGGCTGCAATTTGTGCCGCTCCGTCAATTCTAGGACACAAAAATTTGCTTTACGGCCTTGACGCCACCTGCTATCCCGGAGTGGAGGGCGAATGCTACGGCGCCAACATACGCAAACAGCGCCCCGTGTGCTGTGCAAAGAATTTTATCACAGGCATGAGCGCGGGCTGTGTAACTCAATTTGCCGCAAAAATCATCGAATATTTCAAGGGTGAAACGGTCGCTCAAAACGTACTTTCCGACGTTGTATGGAAGGTTTAAGAGACAAAAAAGAGCTTCGTCGAACTTTTCTTGAAAAAAGACGACACATTGACCCGAAAATCAATGAACATCTTGACAAAAAAATTGCCGAAAACCTTTTTGAAAGTGAAATTTTCAAATCTGCCGACACGATTTTAATTTACGTTTCGACAAAACCGGAAATAAACACAAGACCGATTATTGAGAGGGCTTTTGAAAGTGAGAAGCGGGTTGCCGTCCCTAAAACCGAAGGAAACGGCCATATGAATTTCGTGTTTATCGAGTCGTTTGATGAGCTTGAAATCGGAAGGTTCGGAATTCTTGAGCCTAAAAACCATTTGAAAAAAGTGTTTGATTTCAGCAAACCGGCTTTGTGTATTGTTCCCGGGCTTTGCTTTGATAAAGACGGGTTCAGAGTCGGATACGGCGGCGGTTATTATGACAGGTTTCTTTGTAAATTCAAGGGCCTTTCGGCAGGACTTTGTTATGATAAAAATGTTTTAAAGAGTATTGACTTTGACGAATATGATGTTTCGGTCGACTGTTTGGTGACCGAAAGCGGAATAAAAAAGATAAATCGGAGGGAAAACGATGGATGAAAACAAAAAAAGCGGAGACGCCTTCGGTGATTTTTCCATTGACGATATTTTGAAAAGTATCGAAACGGGGGAGCAAAAGAAGGAAGAAAAAAGCGATGAAAGCGCAGAACCTTCCGTGAAATCGGAGCAAAAGCCTGCTTTTGAAGAAAAAACAACCCCGATTTCCATGGGAAAAGCGGAAATCAAAGGCGGTCTTTTTGACGAGCTTAAAAGAAACGCACGCTTTACTGCAAAAAGTGCCTCCATATTTTCGACCCCGATCCGACTGATGGCACGGCGCACGTTGCGCGGCGTCACTGTCGGACGGTCATCATGGTAGCGCACAAGCAGACAGACACGTTTTGTCGTATCATTGTCAAACTTCAGACGCCGTAAGATAAGACGCGCCATTTCTGCGCCCTCTGCCGGATGTCCCTTGAAATGATTCTGACCATTTTCATCCGTAGTAACACACACCGGTTTTGCCACATCATGAAGCAGCATGGTAAGCCGTAATATTTTATCCTGCGGAACTTCCTGCATAGCGCAAATGGTATCCGCTTCCAGCATCAAGGCTTGCGGTACTCTGTTCAACACC
>URYV01000143.1 GCA_900552285.1 uncultured Oscillospiraceae bacterium | reverse complement strand
TGTAGATGAAGAGATTGTATCCAACGCAAAGGGCGAATTTGTGATTCAAGGTTTGCCGGAAAACTCCCTCGCCTCGAAGGGGGAGGAGGCCGCTGTGCGGTTTGTCAGGCTTTCGGGAATTTCGTTCAAAAATCTTGAAGGAGAATTGCGGTTGGTCATGCCGAAGAGCATACGGCTGAAGGAATTGGTGAGATAAAGTTTTCTTTTCGCCCTTGTGATTGCCACATAGGCAAGCCGCCGTTCCTCCTCGATTTCGCTTTCTCCCGCATATATCGACTGGGTGCCGGGGAAGATGCTTTCCTCCATGCCCACCACGAAAACATTGGTAAATTCAAGTCCCTTTGCCGTGTGTATTGTCATGAGCACAACGGCGTCGGCGTCGGCGTTGAAATTGTCGAGGTCGGTGATGAGGGCTATGCCGTCGAGATATTCCACAAGGCTCGGCTCGTCCGACTCCTCCTCGTATTGCAGCACCGAGGTGGTCAGCTCCTTGACGTTTTCAAGGCGGTCCTTGCCCTCCTCGCCCTCGGCGGTCAACGCCGCGATGTAGCCGCTCTTTTCAAGCAGCTCGGTCAAAATGAGGTTTGGCGCCTTTTCGGGAACCGAGTCGATTATGGGCTGCATGAACTTTGTGAATTTAATGAGCTTGTCGGCCGCTCTGGAAAGCGATTCAAACTCGTCGGCGCGGCTTGCCGCCTCGAACATACTTATTCCGAGTGTGTCGGCAATGTCGGAAAGTTTTCCGAGCGAAGTGGCGCCGATTCCTCTTTTGGGCTCGTTTATAATGCGGCGGAAACGCAGATTGTCGTCGGGATTGGCCGCAAGGTGGAGATATGCAAGGGCGTCCTTGATTTCCTTTCGGTCGTAAAACTTTGTGCCGCCGATAATGCGATAGGGAATGGCCGAACGCATAAAGGCGCTTTCCAGGTTGTTTGACATGGCGTTCATGCGATAGAGCACGGCGTTGTCGGAAAATTTCCCGCCGTTTTTGACCCCGTCGAGAATTGTCTCGGCAACATACCGTGCCTCGCCGAATTCGTCGGCGGCGGTGAAAACCTCGATTTTGTCGCCCTCTCCGTATTGCGTCCAAAGATTTTTTTCCTTTTGGTTGGCGTTGTGCTTGATAACGGCATTGGCGGCGTCGAGAATATTGCCCGTCGAGCGGTAGTTTTGCTCGAGACGGACGGTGAAGGCGTCCTTATACTGCTGCTCAAAGGAGAGAATGTTCTCAATGGTGGCGCCTCTGAAGCGATAGATACTCTGATTGTCGTCGCCCACCACGCAGATGTTGCGGTGCGCCGAGGAAAGCAGCTTTACGAGCATATACTGGGCGTGGTTTGTGTCCTGATACTCGTCCACCATTATGTATTTGAATTTATGCTGATAAAAGGACAGCACATCGGGGCTTTGCTCGAAAAGCCGCACCGTCCACACGATTATGTCGTCAAAATCCATGGCGTCGGCCTTTTTAAGCTTTTGCTGATAAAGCTTATAGGCCTTTGCAATGGAGGAAAGGCGGACGTCGCCGGCATTTTCTCTTTCGTATTCCTCGGGGGTGATGAGCATGTCCTTGGCCTTGCTTATGTGGGAAAGCAGCGTCTTGTAGGACAGCATTTTGTCCTCAATGCCAAGCTCCTTTTGGCACTCCTTCATGACCCGCTTTGAATCGTCGGAATCGTATATGGTGAAGTGGGAGGAAAAGCCGATGCGGTCGGCAAAGCGGCGCAGCATTCTCAGGCAGGCCGAGTGAAATGTGAAGGCCCAAATGTCCTTGCTCTGTTCGCCCAGCATTCCCGAAAGCCGCTCCTTAAGCTCGCCTGCGGCCTTGTTTGTGAAGGTTATGGCGAGAATTTCATAGGGGCGGGGAGGGTCGACGGTTAAAAGGGAATAAAGTCGGGGGCTGTCGGCAGCCTTTCCCTCAAGACAGTCCTTTAAAAGGGCAAGGTCGCCGTCGCAAACCCCCTCGGGCAGCTTTTCGCTTTCATAGGCGCTGCCGTATTTGACCAGATTCCCGATTCGGTTTATGAGCACGGTGGTTTTTCCGCTTCCCGCTCCCGCGAGAATGAGCACCGGCCCTTCGGTATGAAAAACAGCCTTTTTCTGCATATCGTTCATGCGGCTGAAATCTTTTTCGATTATTTTCTTTCTTGTTTCGATTATTTCCTGTTCAAGCAGGGTCAATTCTTTCACGCTCCTTAAGCCGAAAAGAGCCGTACCGAAATTTAAGCGGCAGGTGGTAAAAACCGACCGTAAAAGTTTTGGGGCGGCAAACCTTCGTCAGCTTATATTATACCTTTTTTTCTCTGCGCTTTCAATAGAAAACCCGCATTTGTCAAACCTTAATTTTATACATAAACCCCCTTGACATTTAGGGGAGATGAGCGTATAATACTTGTATATTTGATAAGGTTAATGAATTTTTATACATTTGTGAGGACAAATATGAAGAAAATATTCATCGACGGCAGCGCCGGAACAACAGGGCTTAAAATATACGAGCGGCTTAAAGAGAGAAGCGACATCGAACTTATAATTCTCGACGATAATGTCCGAAAGGATTTCGCCGCGCGAAAGCAGGCGATAAATTCCTCCGACATCAGCTTTCTCTGCCTTCCCGACGCGGCGGCTGTCGAGGCGGTTTCCATGGTTGAAAACCCCGAAACCGTCATAATCGACACCTCCACCGCCCACCGAACCAACCCCGATTTCACCTACGGTTTTCCCGAGCTTTCGGGAAGGGAAAACATTGCGAAGTCAAAGCGAATTGCCAATCCCGGCTGCCATGCAAGCGGCTTTTTGGCTCTTGTTTTCCCCCTTGTTAAGGAAGGGATAATCAAAAAGGACGCGCTGCTTTCCTGCTTTTCGCTGACCGGCTATTCGGGCGGCGGCAAAAAGATGATCGCCGAATATGAGGGGGAGAACCCTTCGCCCCTTTTGGCGGGGCCGCGGCAATATGCCCTTTCCCAAAGTCACAAGCATTTAAAGGAAATGGCCGCCGTTTCGGGCCTTTCAAGTCCCCCGGTCTTTTGCCCCGTCGTGGGAAATTTCTTCAGCGGCATGGAGGTCACCGTCACGCTGACTTCAAAGGATTTTGAGGGCAATGTCGGCGACATTGAAAATGTGTATAAGCAATTTTATACAGGCCCGGTGGTTAAATATTCGGCCGAGTCGGAGGACGGATTTTTGTCGGCCTCGGCTCTTTCGGGCAAGGACAGCATGACCGTTTCGGTTTTCGGAAACGACGAGCGGGTCATACTTGTGTCGAGATTTGACAATCTCGGTAAGGGCGCCTCGGGAGCGGCCATTCAGAATATGAACATTGTTTTGGGGGTCGGCGAGACGGTCGGCCTTGAGATTTAGGAGGATATATATGGATTTGATTTCGGGCGGCGTTTGCGCCGCAAAGGGATTTAAGGCAAACGGTATACATTGCGGCATACGCAAAAACCGCACCAAAAGGGATCTTGCCCTTGTTGTGAGCGAAAAGGAGGCTTCGGCCGCCGCCGTTTACACCACGAACCTTGTAAAGGGCGCTCCTCTCAAGGTCACAAAAAATCACATTTCAAACGGCAAGGCGAGAGCGGTTATATGCAACAGCGGCAACGCCAACACCTGCAACGCAAACGGCGTTGAAATTGCCGAGCGCATGAGCGATATTTTGGCCGAAACTCTCGGCATTTCGGCAAGCGACGTGGTCGTCGCCTCCACCGGCGTCATCGGCCAGCCCCTTGACATAACCCCCATAAAAAACGGAATTCCCGAGCTTTTTGCCGGTCTTTCGGAAAAGGGCAACGAGTTTGCCGCCGAGGCCATAATGACCACCGACACGGTCAAAAAAGAGGTGGCTGTTGAATTCACACTTTCGGGCAAAAAATGCCGTCTGGGCGGAATGGCCAAGGGCAGCGGCATGATTCATCCCAACATGGCCACCATGCTTGTTTTCATAA
>URYV01000142.1 GCA_900552285.1 uncultured Oscillospiraceae bacterium | reverse complement strand
ATTACAACTTTAACTGGCGGGGTTCCTGTGCATTTTAAATTTAAAAGATACGGCTTTAAATGCTCAAAAAAAGAGAGCACACTTCCCGACGGATATATGAAATTTCTTTTTTCGCTTGCGGTTCCGATTGTGGTCGGCTCGCTGATAACCCAAATTTCGGGTCTTGTGGACGTGCTCACCGTTCAAAGAGGGCTTTCTTCCATGCTTTTCTCCGATCCGCAGGGGATATTTGAGGTTTATCCCGGCCTTTCAAATGGGCTGATAAATCAAGGTGCGGCAGACGTTCCCGCCTATCTTTACGGGTGTTTTCGCGGCTTTGCCACTCCGATTTATGCCCTTGTTCCGAACCTTACGGCAGTTATCGGAGTGGGGCTCGTTCCGTCTCTCACAGGCTTTTGGGAGACGGGGGACAGGGAGGCGGCAAACAGAACTCTTCACTCGGTGGTAAAACTGACGTCGGTTATCGCTTTTCCCACCGCCGTTGGAATTCTTGTGCTGAGCCGTCCGTTGCTTGAGCTGCTTTATTCGTCAAAGCCCTACGGTGCCGAAATTGCTTCACACCAGCTGAGAATTTTAAGCCTTTGCGCCGTTTTTGCGGGTTTTTCCGTTCCCTTCACGGCGGTTTTGCAGGCCGTCGGAAAAGAAAAAATTCCCGTAGCAAATATGTTTGTCGGGGTAGTGTTAAAGCTTGCCGTAAACATTTTTCTTGTGCCAAGAACCGAATTTAACGTTAACGGAGCGGCAATCGGAACAACCGTTTGTTATCTCTACATTTTCATTGCCGATTTTATCGCAATTGTTAGGACAACAGGCTTTGCGCCGAACTTGCTAAAGGATTTTGCCTTTCCCGTTATTTCGGCGGCGTGTTCCGGCCTTTCGGCTCATTTCGGGCATTTGCTGCTTTCGGGCTTTGTTTCGCCAAAGCTTTCGACCGTTCTTTCGATTGCACTTGCGGTTTTTGTATATTTGATTTTTATTTTACTTTTCAAGGTCATTTCTCCCAAAGAGATACTCAAAGGAGGTAAATTCTCATGATAGAAATAAACAAGGAAAAATATAATATCGACGATCTTCTTGAAATAATGAAGGAGCTCAGAAGTCCCAACGGCTGCCCTTGGGACAGGGAACAGGATCACCATTCGATCAGAAATGATTTTATCGAGGAAACCTATGAGGCAATCGATGCCATCGACCGAGACGACGCAACGGATATGTGCGAAGAGCTCGGGGACGTGCTTCTTCAGGTTGTTTTTCACAGCCAAATCGAAGCCGAAAAGAAGTCCTTTGATTTTACCGATGTTTGCGACGGAATTTGTAAAAAACTAATTGAACGGCATCCTCATGTTTTCGGCTCGGTTAACGTTAATAATTCCGACGAGGTTCTCGATAATTGGGATAAAATCAAGCAAAAATCCAAAAATCAAACCACCTACACCGATACCTTAAAAAGCGTTCCGATGGCTTTTCCTGCCCTGCTTCGCGCCGAAAAGGTGCAAAAAAGAGCCAAAAAAGCGGGTTTTGATTGGGACAATGCGGAGGATGCCTCCAAAAAAATCGATGAAGAGCTTGCCGAATTTAAGGAAACGGTTAGAAACGGTAATCAGGAGCAAATGTTTGAAGAATACGGTGATTTGCTCTTTTCCATGGTGAATGTCTCCCGTTTTCTCAAAATAAATTCCGAACAGGCTTTGCACGGAGCCGCTGACAAATTCATCAAAAGGTTTGAAAAGGTTGAAAAGCTTGCGGAGCAAAAAGAAATCGACATGAAAAGCTCCTCCCTCGAAGTTCTTGACAGGCTTTGGGAGGAGGCCAAAAGGAGTTAAATATGAGACTTGATAAATATCTGAAAATTTCCCGTATCATAAAGAGAAGAACCGTGGCCAACGAGGCCTGCGACGCAGGCAGAATCGAGGTCAACGGACGTGTTGTCAAAGCGTCATATGACGTTAAGGTCGGAGACGTTATGACAATAAGGATGGGGCAGCACCCCATAACCGCAAAGGTTCTCGCCGTTCCCGAATTTGTAACCAAGGACGGCGCCAAAGAGCTTTATGAAATAATCGAAGGATAAACAAACCCCTTGAGAGTAAACTTCTCCCAAGGGGCATTTTTATTGCTTAAATATTTTAACCAAGGCTTCGCCGATAAGCTGTCCGGAATATACCGCCTCGTCGAGGGTATTGGCCTCGCTGCCGATTTCAAGAAGAATTGAACCGTTCATAATGTTAAAATTATATTTGCAGGACTTAAAGCTCATGGCCCTTGCAAGGCCGGGATAATCGTTTTCAAGCTGACGCTGGAGCAGGAGATTAAAACGGAGATTTTCCATCCAATTCGGATAATTTGTCACATCGCCGCTTTCGCACCCTGCGAGAACCATAACCTGCGCCGCCGATTTTCCGTTTATTTCGGCTGTAGGCTTGATTTTTGTGCCGTTTGACTGTGTGATAGAATCCCTGTGACCGTCAATCACAACCTTTATTGATGGATATTTCTCGAGATATTGCCTGACGGTGGCCTCCGATCGGGAATAGCTGCCGGTATAGCTGTCTTTATCATGCATTGTTCGGTCGTTAATCGTCACAATACCGTTATTGTTAAGCACTTCGGCAATGGCGTCGCCCACCCTTACCGTATTTTTCGACGTGTCGGTCGAACGGGAGCCGTCGTCGTTTTTAACATAAAATCCGCTGTCGGAGTCGGAATAGCTTTCGGTTCCGTGGGTGTGATATATAAGCACCTGCGGCTCGGAGCTGTCCTCGATTTTAAACGGAAGTCCTTCGGACAGAAGGGAAGATACGTCAATATCGACACCGGCCGTGTTGTTATAGTGAATTCCCTCGGAAAAGGAATTTCCGGCCGACGGTTCAAGCGCGACGGTCTTTATGTCTCCCGTTTCCACGTCTGTCGGGCGTTCGACGGCCGCATCGCTCTGCCCGACACTTGAAACCTCAGGCTGCAGAGCAACTCTTTCGCCGTCCGACGGCGGTTCTGTATTTACGTTTATATTCTCCGCTTTATATCCCACCGATAAAAGCTGAATTTTCACCGAGGCATTAAGCAGAGATCGTGATATATTTGTCATCTCGCCGCCGAAAAATATTATTGCCGAAAAGACGGCGAAAAACATAAGGGCGGGAACATAGGATTTTTTCACCTTTACTTTCACTTACTTTCATTTTTTATATTTTTATGCTGGTAAAGGCAAAAAAAGACCGTCTGCAAAGGCCGAGTGTTCACAAGGCCGATTTCAGACGGTGATTTTTTTATTAAGCGTTAAGTGCCATGCTGAGCTTTGATTTTATCAGCTCAACATCCGGATTGGTAATCAGAAGAGAAATGTCGATTTCTGAGGTGGTTATCATCCTGACATCGGCATGGGTTGCGGCGACGGCGTTAAAAACCTCGGCCGCAATTCCGTAGTTATTTTTCATGTCGTCTCCGCTTATGAGCAGCTTTGTATTACCGCTGCTGACCGAAATTTTGATTTTCGGGAAAATTTCGCGAAGCTTTGCAATGGTCTCGAGAGCCGCTCCGAGATCGCTGTCTGAGAGGGTAAATGCGAGACCCGATGATGAACCTTTTGGCGGAGATTGGGAAATCATATCAATATTTATCTTCCCGACAGACAGCGCTTCAAAGGCAGAGGCCACAAAGCACAGATCGGTGACGCTGGATGAGTGGCTGGACATCTGGCTGAGGGACTACCTCACAGGCGCACAAAAAAGCGCCGCTTTCTTGCGAAAACGACGCTTTGCGTATCCTTAATTATAAAAAACGAATTGCTTACTCTGCGGTGTACGGCAAACAGCTTGTAAAATCAACAACCTACACTCCGCCCGACGGAGTGACACCAAAGAAAGCCGAAAAGCTCGCCCAGGAGTACGCTTTCGAGTTCGAGAGACACTGCAAACTGACGTTGCCTGTGCTTTCACTGCTCCCGCTGGTAGAGAATGTGACCGTTCA
>URYV01000141.1 GCA_900552285.1 uncultured Oscillospiraceae bacterium | reverse complement strand
TCGAACCATCGACACGGGGATTTTCAGTCCCCTGCTCTACCGACTGAGCTACAGACCGGTTTTAAAATATTCGTCAAAGCTCTTGACGCTGTTTTTCTGGGTATAGTGCTCGAAAACTATGTTGAGCTCCTCATCGGTCAGCGCCGTCATGGATTTTTTTGTTTCTCCGGTGTATTTCTGAAGAAGATCGATAACGTTTTTATTGTTTGCCTCACCGAGATCCTTTGCAACCTCGCTAACGCGGTATTTAATCATCATACTGTCAATTTCCTCCTTGGTTTATCAGTTCGCTTGCCCTTTTTGCAAAGCCTTCGTCGCAAAGAGCCACCGCCCCGGCCGAGGTTCCTATCGCCCTTGAAAGGCTGTATTTATCGGCCGAAATACGAACGACCTCTATATCCTTGCCGTTCGTTTTGAATTTAAGTTCCTTTTCGGTACGCTGTGCCGTATCGCTTGCGACTATTATAAGCTTTGCACGGTTTTTCTCCACGGCTTCGGAGCACATTTCAAACCCGATTGCAAGATTGCTTCCTCGCCTTGCAATTCCGAGAAGCCCGAGAAGTTTATCATTCATTTTTCGAAATTACCTCCTCGCAGGCGTCGTATATCCCGTCGGGTATCTTTGCCGATAAGGAGCGGGAAAGTCTTCCGGATTTGCGGATTTTTTCAAGGCATTCGGCATTTTTGCACACATACGCCCCTCTTCCGTTTTTCTTAAAGCTTCCGTCAATTTCCACAGAGCCGTCGGAGGTTCTGACAATTCGGATAAGCTCGGATTTGGTTTTCATTTCTCCGCATCCCATACATTTTCTCAGCGGAACGGATTTCTTTTCTGACACTTTTTTCGCTCCCTTCGGACAAAACTCCGATTACTCCTCGCCGTAAAATCCGCTTTCGGGGCGGATGTCGATCTTCCAGCCGGTCAGCTTTGCGGCAAGACGGGCGTTCTGACCCTTATTGCCGATTGCAAGAGAAAGCTGTGCGTCGGGAACCGAAACGTGGCAGGCCTTTGCTCCGTCGGGGTCGACTTCCACCGACACGACTTTTGCGGGGGACAGAGATTCACTTATAAATGCAACGGGATCGTCGGAATATTTGACAATGTCGATTTTCTCTCCGCCAAGCTCGTCAACGATTTTGGCAACGCGGGCACCCTTGGGACCGATACATGCGCCGATGGGGTCGACGTCGTCGTCCTTGGACCAAACGGCGATTTTGGTGCGGGAACCGGCCTCGCGGGAAATTGACTTGACCTCTATGGTGCCGTCGTAAATCTCGGGAACCTCGGTTTCAAAAAGGCGCTTTACAAGGCCGGAATGGGTTCTGGAAATGAGAATTTTGGGACCCTTTTCGGTTTCTCTGACGTCCACCACGAATATTTTAAGGTGCTGTCCCTCGGTGATGACCTCGCCGGGAATCTGCTCGGCTTTGGGGAGAATGGCTTCCTTTTCTCCGATGGTGACTGTGGCGTTGCCCGAAATCGGGTCGACAGTCTGCACAACGGCGGTGACAAGCTCCTGATTTTTGCTTTGGAATTCCTGAAGAGTCTGTCCCCTCTCGGCGTCGCGGATGCCCTGACGGATGACGTGCTTTGCGGTCTGAGCGGCGATACGTCCGAATTTATGGGTGTCAAGGGGAATTTCTATCGGCTCGCCGAGAACGGCGTTTTTGTTTATCTTTCTTGCGTCCTCAAGCAGCATTTCGGTGTCGGGATCCTCCACCTCTTCCACAACGGTCTTGCGGACGAAAACGTCGAAAATTCTCTTTTCGCAGTCGATATTGCAGAAAACCACGTCCTTAGAGCCGTAGTCCTTTTTGGCCGACACGACGATTGCTCCGGCAATCTTTTCGGCAAGATAATCGCAGCTTATTCCCTTTTCCTTTTCCATGAGCTCGAGCGCCTCAAAGAAAGCGTTCAGATTGTCCTCTCTTACCTTTTCCTCTTTAGTTTTTCTTGCCATTTTCCAAAAACATCCTTTCAGTTATTTAAAAGTCGGCGTCGTCAAGCTTTACCGACGCAATTTCGGATTTATCGAAGGTCAATGTGTTTTCCCCGTCGGACAGCACAAGGCTTTGCCCGTCAAAGCTTTCGAGAAAACCGTAGAATTCCTTTTGGCCCTCAAAGGACTTGTAGGTTTTGACAATGATGTCGCGGCCCTTCATCAGTTCAAAATGCTCCGGCTCCTCAAGCTCGCGGTTAAGCCCCAGGGAGCAAACCTCGAGATGATAGGAGCGGTCGATGAAATCGGCGCTGTCAAGCGGCTCGTCAAGAGCGCGGGAAAAATCCTCGCAGTCGTTGAGGGTGACCCCGCCTTCCTTGTCGATAAAGAAACGGAGATACCATTCGGCCCCCTCCTTGACGAATTTAACCGTCCAGATGCTCAGCCCGAGGCTTTCGGCCGCAGACTTTGCAAGCTCCCTCGCCTTTGAAACGATATTCGATGATGCCAAAGCATAACCCCCTAATAAAATCAAAAGAGCGGGTCGCCCCACTCCTTTGTCAATAGTCTTTTTACCTTAATCACTATACCATATTATATGTAAAAAATCAAGAGTTATTATAACGAATTATAAAGACCCGTGCATTTGCTTTTTGGCTATTTTTACCTTGCGCGCAAAAAGAGCGGTCAACGGTAATAATACAGCTCATAAAAGAATGTGGAAATCAGGTTCATAAGAACGATTGCCCCGAGGCAAATTCCCACAATGGAGCAGACAAATCCGGCGACGGCTATTCCTCTGCCCGGCTCGCCCTTCTGATAACCCTTCATGGCCTTTGAACCGAGCACAAGACCGATTATCGAAAGCACGATTCCCGATCCGACGCCGCCCGAAAGCAAAATACCGAGAATTCCGAGCACAAGGCTTGCCGTGGCGTTTCCTTTAAAGGGATTTTGATAATAGGGCGCGCCCGGACCGTAAAATCCGCCGAAATTTCTGCTCCGCTCATAGGGAGTCTGATAGGGCGGAATGTTTGGGCCCTGATAAGGCGGGGCTTCATAAGGGGGCTGATTCGGAGGGCAGGCATTGCAGTTTTCCCCGAAAGGAGCCGAGTTTTGTCCTTCGGCGTTTTGGGAAAATTCGTTTCCGCAGTTTGTGCAGAATTTCTGCCCGTCTTCGCAAGGGTTTCCGCAATTCGTGCAATATTTCATAATCATTCCTCGTTTCAAAAAGGAAAGCAAAGAATTTTTATCCTTTGCGGGTGTTTGTTTATATGTTTAATATATCATCTGACGCCTCATTTTTCAAGTCATATTTTTTGCACAAAATTTATTTCCCGACTGTCAATTAAGTATTGACAAAGACGTTTTTATTGGTTATAATAAACAAAAACACACCGAAAGGAAGAAAAAAGCAATGAAAAAGTTCTTGTCAATACTCCTGTGCGTGGCAATGCTCTGTGCAGTTTCGGTACCCGTATTTGCGGAGGGTGAAAACACCACCGAAGCCGTCGTTTCGGCAGGCTCGGTCACCGGCAGCGCCGGAGAAACCGTAACGGTTCCCGTATCCATCGAAAAGAATCCCGGTTTCGGTGCCATGACCGTAACCGTAACCTATGACGCAGACCTTCTGTCGGTCACCGACGACAAGGTCACTCCCGGTGAAGTCATCGACGGCGCAGTTAGCACCGCCGACGGCACCAAGGCAATGTATCTTGCCAACACCGCCGAGGCCGGCAAAATCTATATCAGCGTTATCAAGGCCGAGAATGTCACCGGCGACGGCGTTCTCTTCAACATCGAGTTTACCGCTGCCGCTTCGGCAAGCGGAGAAACCAAGGTTTCCGTCACCGTTGACGAGCTTGCAAACGAATCCGCCGACGTCTACACCGGATACACCGCTGCCGAGGGCACCGTTACTTTTGAAAGTGCCTTCAAATACGGCGATGTTGACGGCGACGGAGAAGTTACCGTTACCGACGCTCTTATGGTTCTTCAGCACTCGGTCGGCAAAATAGTCCTCGCCGAC
>URYV01000140.1 GCA_900552285.1 uncultured Oscillospiraceae bacterium | reverse complement strand
TGTTACCTCCACATTCTTTTTTATTTTGAATGTCCGCAAAATCCGTCCTACATCTATGGGATTACTTGGAAGATTCCAGTGCATAATCACACGACAATAATTATGAAAATCCAATCCTTCCTGTCCGATTGATGTTGTGGCGAGCACAAATGGACGCATTGGTGAGTTAAAGGCATTTCTGATATTTTCTTTACGCATGACTACCTTGGAATTATCTCCTGCATCCTTTGTAAATCCAACTGCATAACTCGACCTTATTCGACATCCATCACTCTTCCTGTCAGCTCCGTTAATACGTTTTTTGAAATCAGGATAAGTATCAGCGATATAGGTGGCTGTATGTATCTTCAATGAATCCATCATCATGTCATGCACAATCTGATACTGATTTCCATCCGACTGAAAACCTGCTGTTTCTTTCAGCATATGGATATATTCATCAATCATTGCCTGAAAACAGCCATCTTTACAGTATTTAAGTACATTCTGCCAATGGGAATTATCATCCCTGCATCTGCCATAAGCAAGATCAATGATAGCTGTTGACTCCGGCAAATTGAAATTATTGACAAATACCTTTGCAAGCGATGTTGCTCTGGCTGTGCTTCTTCCATTAGAACGATAAATGCATATTGCTGGCGAACCCAGTACCATATTTACCAATGTTTCCAGAAGATCCTCCGGCTTTCTTCCAAGATGAATCTCCTCCGGGGCATCCAAATAACTTCTTAGCTTATCAATATGAGCAATAAAGCCCTTATTTCTCTTACAGGTCAACATCTGAATATTTCCTTCTCAGATAGATTTTTGCATGAATATCCTGTTTCTTTTTATCTGCGAGTTCATCTGAAATTTCTTCCTCACCATCTATAATCTCATCCTTTAATGCATAGATGGTAAAATTATCTACATCTGATGCTTTGAGTTTTCCAAGCTCAGAACGTCTCGTAACAAGTGTTCTCTTACAGTCCGACAATGCCCTGTCTGTCAGGTTAAAATCTGCAATCACACTTTCTGATAAAAACGGAGACATCACTACAAGCTCATTAAATGTCGAATTGGCATTTCCTCTTTCCTTGCAGAATAGAATATCCTCCTGCATCCGGTAAGCATTTTTTCCAATACCAAGTGGAAGCACTTCAAAATCCTCTCCAAATATTTTACTATCAAGTGAAAAGGATACATCCTTAATGTCTGCACATAATCCACGAATCAGGTTTCTTTTCTTTCCGGCATTATTGCTGGTATTATGCACATTCGTTACAAGATAATCCAGAAAATCACAGATAGGCTGAGTCTTTTTCTTCTGTCTGACATTTTTACTGCTATCCATTGCAAAGCTGATATCCCAGCTCCTGTCAAAAGTCAGATTTCTGCTCATTACCACAAAGCGATATTTTTTATCTCCCTCAGCGTTTACATATGCTAATATCCATGTTTTCGGATGAAATGCCGGGTATCTCCCAAGCTGTCTGCGTTCTTGGGCAAAACCGTTTTCTATGCCATTTTCAAGCATATAATCGTAAACCCTGTTGTATTCGAGGGTGGTCACTCGGCGGTTGAGCTCCTTATACGGCAGCTTGTCGGCGGGCGGAGTGTATTGGCTCATGAGACTGAAAAGCACGTCGCCCTTCGGAAAAAGCCTTGCAAACATATCGATGACGCCGTAGGAATTTTCAAGATGTCCGGGAAGCACAAGGTGCCGCACTATCATGCCCGATTTTAGAATTCCGTTACCGTCAAACCGACAGCCGCCCACCTGACGGTACATTTCTTTAAGCGCCTTTTCGGCGATTTCGGGATAGTCGGCGGCCGAGGAAAACCTCCCCGCAAGAACGGGGTCGGAATATTTAAGGTCGGGCAGATATATCTGCACCTTGCCCTCAAGCTCTTTCAGGGTGCTTACAGATTCGTATCCTCCGCAGTTGTAAACCACGGGAACGGAAGGACGGCAGAGGCAAAGGGCGCGGGAGACCGAGCGGGTAAAATGGGTGGGAGTGACGAGATTTATGTTGTGAACGCCCGAGCGGTCAAGTCTTTTGAAAATTTCGGCCAAATGCTCTTCGGAAATTTCCCGACCGAAGCCGCCGCGGCTGATTTTTTTGTTCTGGCAAAAAATGCAGCCGAGATTGCAGCCCGAAAAGAAAATCGCCCCCGAGCCTTTTGTGCCGCTTATGCAGGGCTCTTCCCAAAAATGAGTCATGACCTTTGCCACAGTCGGTTTTGGACCCGCCTTACAAAAACCGACCCGAGAGGTACGGGAAACCCCGCACTCTCTCGGGCAAAGAAAGCAAAGATCTTGATTTTTATTCATTGTCCTCGTCGTCGACGCTTTCGGTTTTGTCGGAGGTGCCGTCGTTCGTTCCGTCGTCGGAGGGCTTGGAGGTCACCCTGCTCGTCGAGGGCTTTGATTCGGGTGCCGAGGATTCGGGCGTGTTGCTGACATAGATTTTGACCTGCATATTTACGTCGTAATCCTTGGTTCCGCTGGCGGGCTCGACCTCGATTACCTTGCCGTATTTAACCGAATCGGAATATTTTTCCACCTTGCTGATGTTGGCGGGGGAGAAGCCGAGGGAAACAAGCTGGAGCGCAGCCTCCTCATAGCTTTTGCCCGAAAGGTCGGGAATGGTGACGGTGGAGGGTCCGAGGCTGACGACGACGGTAATGTCGGCTTTTTTGTCGGCGGGAACGTCGGTTCCTTCGGCCACGCTTTGCTCCATGATTTCTCCTGCGGCATAGTTGGTGCTGTATTTCTTTTCGGAAACCGACAGATTATAAATGCTGCCGTATTTGAGCACGGCGTCGGTGTATTTGGTTCCGGTGATGTCCTTGACCTTGATGGTCATTCCCGAGTCGACATAGCTTAAAGGCTCTTCGGTGCTGATGGCCGAAACGTCGGACACAACCTCCTCTTTGGAGCCGAAAATATGCAGCTTTGCGTTGAGGAAGTAAAGCGCCACGCCAAGCACGATGACGGTTATTATCATGGCGATGAGGGTGTAGGTCACGCTCTTGCCTTTGGAGCTCTTTTCCTCGATTTCTTCCGGCTCGTCGTCGGCAAGGTCCTCGGCAATGGCGCTTGCGGGAGCGGCCGAGGAGAATTCGTTGCGAAGCTCGTCCGCCGAGGAAATTCTGTCTCCGGGCATGACCTGAAGGGAATTTGCCAAAGCGACGAGAGCGTGACGGGGAATGCTGCCTGCAACGCTTGCGGGAATTGTCAGGCTGTCGTTTGAGGCGCGCTTGGTTGCCTCGGGCGGGTCGCCGCCCACAAGGGCGCGGTAGATGACGGCGGCAAAGGCATAGATGTCGGTCTGGGGACCCTTGCGGCCCTCAAATCCGTATTGCTCGATTGCCGAATAGCCCGAAAAGAGGCGGCTTCTCAAATCACTTCTGGTGTCTCTGAGAGCGGTGATTGCAAAGCCCGAGAACTTGACCTTACCGTCGCGGGTGATTACAAGGGTTTTGGGGGAAATTCCGCCGTGGATAATGCCCGCATTGTGGAGAGCCGAAAGGGTTCCGAGAGGGGGCATGAGCAGCGAGCGGGTCTGCTCGAAGGTGAGCACGTTTCCGTTTCTTTTGAGAAATTCCTCAAAGGTTATGCTTTCGGCATATTCGCTTATGCGATAGCCGGTGCCGTTGGCCTCGAAAATGTCGTAAACGGGGATGACGGCGGGAAGATCCCTCATTCTCGCAAGAGCTCGGGAAAGCTCCAAAAACTCCTTGAGATGGGTTTCAAAGGAGGTTGCGTATTCCGGCTTCACCGTTATGGGGAGGGCGTCGATTTTGCGGTCAATCATCTCGGTGGGAAGAAATTCCCTTATGTAAATCGGAGCCTGAAGGGTGTTGTCCCAACCCATGTATGTGGCTCCCTCGCCGTCGTTGTCTATAAGCTTTCCGACGAAATATCTGTCTTCAAGCCATGCCTTTGGCGGCATAAACGGCGCCGTCTGCAAATGATCGTCATGATAACCGCAGAAAGGACAGGTGTCGGCTCCGCCGTTGGCGTAGTCCAGACCGCCCAGCACATAGGGCGTGCGGCCGGAGGC
>URYV01000139.1 GCA_900552285.1 uncultured Oscillospiraceae bacterium | reverse complement strand
GTGATGTCCTGCCCGTGATAGGCGTCCTCGGGCATTTCCACCCCCTCTTTATAAAGCTGAAGGTATCTCACCTCAAGAGAAAGGCCGAATTTATTTATTTGATTTCCGGCGTCGTTAATATAGAATTCGCGGCAAACCTCATATCCCGCCGCCGAGAGCACTCCCGCAAGGCAGTCCCCGAGGGCGCCGCCCCTTGCGTTTCCGATATGCATGGGGCCTGTGGGATTTGCCGAAACAAATTCCACGTCGACCACTTTCCCGCTACCGAAATCGGAGCGGCCGTAGCTTTCACCCTTTTTGTTTATATCAAGGAGAATGTCGGAGTAAAATTTATCGGAAAGGCGGAAATTGATAAATCCCGGGCCGGCTATTTCCGCACTTTTTGCATAGCTTTTCGAAAGGTCGAGATTATCGAGAATTATCTGCGCGATTTTTGCGGGAGCCATGCGGAAGGTTCGCGCCGAAACCATGGCGGCGTTGACGGCATAGTCGCCGTTTGCGCGGTCGGCGGGAATTTCAACACGGAAATCGGGAATTTCACTTTTGGCAAGCTGCCCCTTTTCCATGGCCGATTCAAAGGCCCAAATAACGGCCTGCTTTATTTGGTTTTCCGATTCACTGACAATTTTAGACATAAAAAAGTCCCTTTCCTTGGATCTTAAAAAACTGTGATTTAAAGCTTTTTCAGCTTTCGATTTCTCTGACCGTTATATCGACTTCGTTTCGCCCCGCAAAGGAGGAATTTATGTCGATGGTGTATTTCATGTTGAGCTTTCCGCCGTTTTGACCGAGGGAGCAGGCGACGTTTTCGCCGAAAATCCCCATGGAAAATTCACATGGCCCCATTTGATAGATGCTCATGTGGCGCTTGCCCTTCTGTATTGTCATGCGTCCCACGTCCTCACCCTCGCGGTCGAGAATAACGGTGGGGTGGGCGCCGCCCTTGTCGACGGTCAGGGTGGTGGAAATGCACCCGCCTTCATTGTCGTCGGCGTCGTAAAAAAGTGTTATGTTTTCGTCGCGGCAGTCGAGCTTGCCCTCCACCGTCATTTCTATAACCTCGGGCTCGGGACCTCCGAAGGCCTGAGTACCCTTTATTTCTATGATAACGTCCTTCAAAGCACGTCGCTCCAATCTATTGCGGTGACATCGCCGGAAATTTTTTTGCCGAGAAAGACCTCGGCAATGCGGGAAAATCCCTCGGGGCGGTCGCTGACGAAAAACTCCGTCTTTCCGGGAACTTCCTTTTCGTTCAAAAGACCGTCGGCCTCGAGCGCCGCCTTTGCGGTTTTTGCCGTTTCTTCTCCGGCGTTTACAAGGGTGACGCCCTCTCCCATATAGTCCGAAATGACCTCCGACAGCATGGGAAAATGGGTGCAGCCGAGAATGAGCGTGTCTATTTCGGCCGCTTTGAGCGGCTCAAGATAGCGCTCGGTCACGAGAGCGGGAAGGGGATCTCCCTTCGAAAAATAGCCTTCCTCCACAATGTTGACAAAAAGAGGGCAGGCCTTTGTGAAAACCGAAATTTTCGGGTCGATGCGACCGATGGCCTTGACAAAGGAACCGCTCGACACGGTGGCGGCCGTTCCGGCAACGCCTATGCGGCGGTTTTTCGTGGCGCGGACGGCCGAAATCGAGGCCGGCTCCACCACTCCCACAAAGGGAACGGGCAGCTTGCCGCCGACGTCGGGCGCCACCGAGCTTACCGTTCCGCAGGCGGCGATGATAAGCTTGACGCCTTTCGAAAGGAGAAAATCCGCGTCCTCCCCCGCATAGCGGCGAATGACATCCCGCCCGCGGTTGCCGTAGGGAACACGGCCGGTGTCGCCGAAATATATAATGTCTTCCTTCGGCAAAAGCTTTCTGACCTCAGCCGCAACGGTAAGCCCGCCCAGTCCCGAGTCAAAAATGCCGATGGGCATTGATTTTTTATCCGTATTAAACACCCTTTGATTATTTTTTGATTGCCAAGGAGTTTTTAAGGGCCAAAGCAAGATAATTTTTGTCCTTAAGATAGCCGAGAGCCGATTCGGTCAGCTCTTTTTCGCCCTTCAGAGCCTGTGCCAGCACGCAGGTGCTCACCACCGAGCGGACTTCAAGGTCTCCGAGGCGGTAGGCCTCGTCGAGCATATCGAAATATTTCTGCAGGCGCTTTTTGTCGTTGGCGCGCAGCAGCTCTTTAAGCAGCGGAGCGCCGACGGTCTCGTAAAATTCCGCATAGAGGAAAGCGCCGTCCTCGGTTACATATTTGGGATATTCGTTCTTATACTGGGGGAACACCGTGAGAAAGCTGCCGGTGAGGGATTTGACGGTGGGCTGATCGTTTTTCTTTGCCTTGGAAGGCAAAGCGGCCTGACGGTTTGCCGTGGGCTTTATTCCGAGGGCCTCGCGAAGGGTGTCCTCGAAATCTCCGCCGATGGAGGAGGCATAGGAGGCTTTTGTTCCGTCCTCGAAAAGCCATTCACTTATAAGGCTCCAGTCGGAGGGCTTTTTGTCGTCCGAAAGCTCGCATTTTTCAAGGCAGAACAGCTTTTCCTTCTCCTTGAAAATCACGCGGACGGCAATTTCGCCGTTTTCGAAATAGCTTCCGGTTTCGGTGTCCACCGTCTTGAAACCTCTGCCGTCGAGCAGGGGCTTTATTTTGTCGATTATTAAATTATATGCTTCGATGTTCATGATGCTGTCTCCTTATTCGCCGATTATTTTAATAAGCACGCGCTTGTTTCTCATTCCGTCGAATTCTCCGTAGAAAATCTGTTCCCACGGGCCGAAATCGAGCCTGCCGCCGGTGACGGCCACCACGACCTCGCGTCCCATAAGGGTGCGCTTTATGTGTGCGTCGCCGTTGTCCTCATATCCGTTGTGAGCATATCTCTCATAAGGCTTTTCGGGGGCGAGCTGTTCAAGCCACCGCTCGAAATCGGCATGAAGCCCCGGCTCGTCGTCGTTGATAAAAACGCTTGCGGTAATGTGCATGGCATTGCAAAGGAGAAGTCCTTCCTTTATGCCGCTTTCCGAAAGCGCCTTTTCGCATTCGCCCGTGATGTTTTTAAATCCCCGTCTCGAGGGAATGTTGAATGTCAGCTCCTTGCGGTAGGATTTCATAAGCCCACTCCTTTTATATGATTGCATAGATACACTCTATTATAATTGCAATGCGCACTTTTGTCAAGAAAACAATGCGCTTTCGAAAGTAATTGCTCCGCCGCCGAAAACCGACAAAAAAACGGATGTAAAAACTATTGATTAAGCGGCGGTTTTGTATTATAATAAGTAAACAGAGAAGTAGTATTAAATTTGCATAAGATACGGAGGAATAATATGAAACTCATACTTGCAATCGTTAACGACGACGACGCCGCCACCGTTTCGGGCGCCCTCACAAAGGCCAAAATCTCGGCCACAAAGCTTGCCACCACCGGCGGCTATCTCAAGGCCGGAAACACGACCTTCATAATCGGTGTTGAGGACGAACAGGTCGACGACGCCATTCAGATAATCGGAAACAATGCCCGCAAGCGCACTCAGATAATTCAGGACCCCTCTCCCTACGGAACGGTCAACACCATGGCCATGCCTCTTGAAATAACCGTCGGAGGGGCCACCGTTTTCGTGCTCGACGTGGAGAGCTTCCATAAATTATGATAACCGCTTTCGGCGATTTTGTCGGCAGGGAGGAGCTTGTTTCCTCGCTTGAGAGAATGTCGGAGGAGGAAAACGTCCCCGGTGCCGTCCTTATAGAGGGTCAAAGAGGCAGCGGGAAAAAGACTCTTGCCAAAAGCCTTGCCGCCGCCATACTCTGCAAATCGAGGGAAAAGCGGCCCTGCGGGGTTTGTTCCTCCTGCAAAAAGGCCGTGACGGGTCATCCCGATATATTGCTCGAAAACGGGGGAGACAAGGGCGTTCTCTCGGTGGACGACATAAGACGGCTGAGAAAAGAGGCCTCCGTCATGCCCGTCGAGAGCAGCCGAAAGGTCATGATAATAACGGGAAGCATGGCTCCCCCGGCTCAAAACGCGCTGCTCAAAACCCTTGAGGAGCCGCACCGGAATGGCGCTCACCGCAAAGCCGAGTATCACGCCGAGAA
>URYV01000138.1 GCA_900552285.1 uncultured Oscillospiraceae bacterium | reverse complement strand
CATTCGATCATGTCGGTGAGGGCGGGAGCCATGGCAGCCTGATATGCGAATTCGTCCACCGGACGGCCGGCGTTGGGCTGATAATAAAGTCCCTCGGGGTTGTCCCAGCTCATATTGTGGGCGCGGAAATAGGGAATCCACTCGAACATATAGCGGTGCTGCTTCTGCTTGACGGGATGTACGCCGTATTCAACGTCGGTATAGTGCAGCGGAACGGCACGGCGAAGGGTTTCGGGGTCGTTTCTGCGGCCTCCCGAGGCGCAGGAGTCTATCCAAAGGCCGGGATTGCGGAGAATGATCTCGTCCCAAAGCTTGTAGTAGCCCTGAATGTGGAGATTTTCGATTGCTCCGATTCTGTCCTCGGTCTCGTGGAATTCCCAAGAGGGACGGGGGTCATAGTTGAAATCCTGACGGTAGATGTTAACGCCCGACTCCTTGATTATCTTGTTTATGCGCTCGGTCATCCATTCAAGAGCCTCGGGATTGGCATAGTTGAAAAGAATGTTGGGGTCGTTGGGGTCGGCGCGGTGGAGCAGCCATTCGGGATGGTTTTGATCGAGCCATGTGCCGGCCACAACGCGCTCGGGCTCGAACCAGAGCAGCAGCTGAATGTCGTTCTTTTTGCACTCCTCGCCGATGGGGGCAAGGCCGTTGGGAAAGTTTGCCTTGTTGACTTCCCATGTGCCGATGAGAGGCCACTCGTGGTTTCCGCAGACATACCAGCCCGCGTCGATCCACCAAATGTCGGGTTTAACGCCCTCTTTGATGTAGGAGCGGATACCTCTGAGCTGATTTTCCTCGGTGGCGCCGGTGAATTCGGGGAAGCCGTCGGCATTGAAAACGTGCATACAAAGCTTGGGGGGAAGGGTGTGGCCGTCGGGATCCTTAACGCAGATGTGTTTCATGAAGAAACGTCTCCACATATTTCTTCCGTGTGCCTCGTCGCCCACATAGCCTTCAAAGTTGACTCGGGGAGTTCTCATGACCTCGCCGGGATTGAGCACCATGTGGCAGCGCTTCTGACCGAAAGCGACCTTAACGCCGCCCTCGACCTTTTCGAATTCGGCAATCCAGGTTCCGGTCCAGCCCACGGCGATGTTTATGCCGCCGGTGCTGCCGTGCAGTCTCATAAAGGGGGAGGCGCCGGCGCAGGAGCAGCCGGTGTCGTTGGGATGAAGAACGAAGGGCGCCTTCAGGTCGTTTTCGAAATATTCATATCCCATGTTGCTTCCGTCGTCGCCGTTGGAATAGGTCAGGGCAACGTCGTCATCGGTTTTGACAACGCCGGCGCCGATGCGGAAGTCGGAAAGAATTTTGGATTTTTCGTTTGAAGTGTTCTCAAAATAGGCCACCCACTCGGTAACGGGGAAATCCTTGTATTCTATGTATTCCACGCGGATTTCGAGGCAGTCGAGATTGGCGGTGACGGTGGTGAGGGTCAGGTTGCTGTCGAGACGGCGAAAGCGCTTTCTCGGATTCATTTCGTCGGTGAATCCCTCATATTTCTTGCCGTCGTAGATAAAAGAGATCGGAATGTCATTACGGGTGCGGTAGGGGAGTATTCCCATGCGGGTTTCCATATCCTCTTTGGTTGTTTTGTGGTTTAATGCCATGATTACACATCCTTATTAACAGACTCAAGAGTCGTTTATCGTTTACCTTATATCACATTTAGCTTAAAAAATCAATGGTTTTCTGTGATTTTTTATGATATATTTTTGCGCGGCGCAAGCCTTTTTCGGTCTGTTGCGCGCCATAACCTCGGCCGAGCTTATGGTAATGACAGGAAAAGCGGCAAAATCCCTTGACTTTCGACGGCGTTAAAGTTAAAATACAAGTAACAGATTTGTAACCCAAAGGAGGCGGGAAAAGTGATAAGGAAAAAAGCGGCGGCCTTTTTTACCGCCCTTGCAATGCTTTTTTGCGTCCTTTCGGTCAATGTTTCCGCCGACGGGGACAATTATAAAACCTGGCTGCAAACTGATTCCCGCTGGGGTTCCATCGGTTTCGGATATAACGACAGCTACACGGTGGCAAGGGTGGGCTGCGCCCTGACGTCGGTGGCAAAGGTCATGGCTTATTCGGGGGCGGTATCTCGGGATACTTCGGTCTTTAATCCCGGTGTGCTTTGCACTTTTCTCAAGGCAAACGGCGGGTTCACCTCGTCGGGCGACATATATTGGGCAAAGCCCTGCGAATACACCTCGAATTTCACTCTTGAAAAGTGGACCAATGTTTCGGGAACAAAGGACGAGAAGATTTCTCAGATAAAATCCTTTCTCGACAGCGGCTGTATGGTGGTTTGCTCGGTTAAATACTACGGCCACTATGTGGCGGTGGAAAAGGTGGAAAACGGTAAGGTGTTCATAATGGACCCTGCCTCAAACGACATAACCGACCTGTTTTATTACGACGAGGCGGGGGTTGGCGCCAACGTCATTGTTTATAAGGGGCCGAAGGGTGTAAACGACGGCGGCAACAACAGCGGAAACCTCGGAGAGGAGTATGTCACCGGAAGATACCGCGTCAAGTCCTCCGACGGTCTCAATGTCAGAAGCGGCCCGTCCTCGGACTATCAAAAGGTCGGCTGGCTCGCCGACAAAGCAGAGGTCGACGTTACCGACATTTACGGCGAATGGGGCAAGATAGAGGCCGACGGAGTTTCCGGCTGGATATGCCTTAAATATGCCGAAAAAATCGAGGATCCTTTCTATACATTATATATGGAGCTTGTTTCGCCGTCGAACAAAACGGTTTACAAAGAGGGCGAGGACTTCGACCCGTCGGGAATTACCGTGAAACTTCACTATTCAAACGGCACCTCCGAGACGGTCACCTCCGGCTTTGATGTTTCGGGATATTCCTCAACGCCCGGGACCCATGTGATAACCGTTTCCATGTGGGGATTTTACATGACCTTTGAGGTCACCGTCACATCAAAAACGGCGGTTTATCCTGTGGGAAGCTACCGTATAACGTCTCAAAACGGCGTAAACGTCCGAGCGGTTCCCTCAACCGAGGGCGAAATTATAGGCGGCCTCGGTTTCAACGACAAGATCCGAGCCTATGAGGTTGCGGGCGAATGGGGCAAAATCGATTTTAACGGCAAGGTCGGGTATGTAAATCTTCGCTATGCCGAGTGTCTCAGCGCGCTGACCGCAAGGGGTGACGCCGACGGGAACGGCATTGTTAATGTTTCCGACGCTCTTGTGATTTTGCAATACAGCGTTGGAACGCTTTCGGTGAACGATATTGACATTGCGGGCGCCGACGCCGACCTTAACGGAGTCATAAACGTTGTTGACGCAATCGTCACACTCCAGCTCAGTTTGGGAAATATTTAAATCAAATTCGGAACCGTCCTTTCATATACGAATAGGTATGTGAAAAGACGGTTCTTTTTTTGCGCCGCAGGGCCGAAAAGATAATATTCCGTATTGACAATTAAAACCAAAGGTGTTATCAAAAATTTGTAATAAATATATTTTGAAATACTTAGTGCAAGTATACCGATAAAATTGTAATTTGCCAAAATGAATGCAGCTTTGGCCGCTTTGCTTTGGTAAATATAAAAACCGAAAGGGAGAAGAGTGTAATGAAAAAAGCGATTTGTGTGATTTTGGCGGCCTTATGCAAACCCTTTCGGTTCTGCCGGGTGTGACCAGCCTGCTGGAAAAGCTGCGCCGGGTGTGCATTGCCGCCGGCATCAAGGACATCGACATGGACGGCCGATTCGTGGCCATCAAGATGCACTTCGGCGAGCTGGGCAATCTGGCTTTTCTGCGCCCCAACTACGCCAAGGTGGTGGCAGACCTGTGCAAGGAGCAGGGCGGTATGCCCTTCCTGACCGACTGCAACACCCTGTACCCGGGCAGCCGCAAGAATGCGCTGGAGCACCTGAACTGCGCCCAGCTGAACGGCTTCTGGCCCATGACCACCGGCTGTCAGGTGATCATTGGTGACGGCCTGCGCGGCACGGATGAGGTGGAAGTGCCGGTGCCGAACGGCGAATACTGCAAGACCGCCAAAATCGGCCGCGCCATCATGGATGCGGACGTGTGTTGGAGGAGTATTTTGAACAAGTATTCTACTTGG
>URYV01000137.1 GCA_900552285.1 uncultured Oscillospiraceae bacterium | reverse complement strand
CCGCAACAAAGGCATTGCCGAGTCCGCTTCCGAAAACCGAACCGAAGGCAAGCTGGGCGGCGTTGGTCTTTGAAACGCCTGCGGCAGCAAGAGATTCGGCGGTGAGAACCGTGTTGTAAAGGGGGCCGCCCTCGGTGAAGAGGGTGGAAATGACCACGAGGGCGGTCATGGTCAGCACAACGAAGGTGTCGACAAAAACGCCGGCCATGGCGACAACGCCCTGCTCGTGGGGATCCTTGACGTTTGCGAGGGCGTGGGCGTGAGGTGTGGAGCCCATACCGGCCTCGTTGGAGAAAAGTCCTCTCTTAACGCCCTGGCTGATTGCGGTTTTGAGGGCATAGCCGATGCTTCCGCCGATTATAGCGGTAGGATTAAAGGCATACTTGAAGATAAGACCGAAGGTTTCGGGTATGTATTTGATACGGACGCACAGCACTACAAGTCCGCCGACGAGGTAGAGAACGGCCATAACGGGAACCATCTTTTCGGTGACGGCGCCTATGCGGCCGATGCCTCCGATGAAGATGAAAACTGCTGCGACGCAAAGGAAAATGCCGACTGCCCAGCCGGGAATTCCGAAGGCATTGTGACAGGCCTCGCTTATGGAATTGGACTGAACCATGGTTCCCATAAAGCCGAGCGCAAGAGTTATGGCGACAGCAAAGAAACCGGCGAGGAATTTTCCGAATTTGCCCTTAAAGGCGGTGCGTATATAATAGACGGGGCCGCCGGAAACGGTTCCGTCCTCATGAACTATGCGGGTCTTTTGAGCGAGAACGGCCTCGCTGTATATTGTCGCCATGCCGAAGAAAGCGATGATCCACATCCACAGAATGGCTCCGGGGCCGCCGATGAGAATGGCTCCGCAGGCACCGACGATGTTTCCGGTACCAACCTGAGCGGCGATGGCGGTGGTCAGCGCCTGGAAGGAGGAAAGTCCGCTTGCCTGGCGGCCGCCGTTAAGGCTGATGCTGCCGAAGGCTTTTTTCATACCTTCGCCGAAACAGCGAACCTGAACAAAGCGGGTGCGGATGGAATAGAAAAGACCGGTTCCTATGAGCAGAACTATGAGAATGTAGTCCGACAGATAGGAGTTGATTGTTTGCACTATGGGCAAAAGTGCGTCCTGGATTGCTTGCATAAATATACTCCTCCAAAAAAATAACTGCCCGACGTTTGACGGACAGTATGAAGAAAGCATAACAGATACAACTTTTGCTCTGCTCTGTCTGTTTGCCTGAGAGATTCGGCTTTCGCCTTGCACCTTCGGCATTCAACTCAATGAATTCTCCAGAGTGTCCTCCGCCATCGGTTTAAAAAATCCCGATGGTTTCAACGAACGTCAGATTTGACAAGCCTTATGTTAATGCATTTTTTTGCAAATGTCAATAGGTTTGAGAAAAATTTTGTAAAATAATTTTTCGGGAAAAGGTCTTATCAAATAAGAATACCGTTTATATGGTCGATTTCGTGCTGAATAATCTGCGCCGTAAAATCGGTGAAGTTTTTGATTCGCAGTCTGAAATCGGCCGTCTGCCATCTGACCTTGATTTTCTTATATCTGACCGTGCTTCTCGGTCCTCCCTCAAGAGAAAGACATCCCTCCTGCGCGGTGTATTTTTCCGATTTGGCGATGATTTCGGGATTGAACATGACGTTTATCTTGCCCTTTTCCTCAAAGACAATTATGCGTTTCTGCTTTCCGATCATGTTGGCCGCCATTCCAACGCATTCTCCGCCGTGAGCTTTCAGCGTGTCGGCAAGGTCGGCTGCCGTCTCAAGATCCTCCGGGGTGGCGGGCTTTGAGGGCAGGGAAAGGAAAAGCGGGTCGTGAATTATTTCTCTGATCATTATTACTCCTAAAAATGCCGTGATATTACAGGTTGGCGCAAATTTCCTTCATAAGAAGGCCGAATTTTTCTCCCGCCGCTCGTCCCGTTTCCATAACCTCCTCGTGGCAAAGGGGTTTTTGGGTGATTCCCGCCGCCATGTTGGTTATACAGGAAATTCCGAGCACCTTCATCCCGCAATGATTTGCGACAATGGCCTCGGGCACGGTGGACATTCCGCAGGCGTCGCAGCCCAGAGCCTTAAGCGCTCTTATTTCGGCGGGCGTCTCATATGTCGGGCCGGGAGTGTAGCAATATATTCCCTTTTTAAGCGGTATTCCGAGCCGAGAAGCCGCCTTTTCGGCGACAAGCGCCGACTCCTTCGAATAGGCCTCGCTCATGGAAGGAAAACGCGGACCGAAACGCTCGTCGTTTTTGCCGAAAAGAGGGTTTTGGCAGAAAAGCGAAAAATGGTCGGTGATGAGCATAAGGTCGCCGGGGACAAAATCGGTGTTTATTCCTCCTGCGGCGTTGGTCAAAACAAGATTTTCTATGCCGAGCATAAACATAACCCTGACATACAGCGTCACGTCCTTCATGTCATAGCCCTCATAGCGGTGAAACCTTCCCTGCATTGCGAGAATATCTTTGCCGAAAAGCTTTCCGAAAATCAGCCTTCCCGCGTGCCCCTTAACGGTGGAAACGGGAAAGTCGGGAATTTCGGTAAAGGGTATAACCGTTTGCTCCTCGATTTCCGAGGCAAATCCGCCAAGCCCGCTGCCCAGCACGACGGCTGTTTTGGGGGATAAACCGGATTTTGATTTGATAAATTCGGTGATTTTTTCAACACGGTCGTAATAATCCTGCATTTGCCGATACCTCTTTTCTTTTTTATTATACCTCGGAAAGGCATTAAAAGCAACAAAAAGGAGAGGGAAAAATCATACCCGATCGGTTTCGGGTGTCGGGCGGGCGGCGGTCGCGATTTTTGCATAAAATGAAAAGAACCCGGAATTAACCGGGCCCTTTCCATTTTGAGATCGGAAGGATTTAAAAGATAATGTCATATCGTTAAGCCCCTAAACACGGGGGACTCACAAACAAATTACCACATTGGCTTTCACCTTATAGTCGGGATAAAAAATATGAAAAAGAAAAATAATTTTTGAATTTATGTCCTAAATGTCAAATGTTGTCCTTTCAAAAAATATATGTAAAAAATCCATCGGTCGGCTCGGCGTTTTTCCACTCTTGTTTCACATCGCCGTATGTAAGCCTCTATGCTTTTCTGTCGACCTTTTTAAAAACAGCCGAGACCGACACATATCTGTTCCTCGTTCTGCACCGGTATCAGTCCTTTCGTAAGAATTCCTCTCTTGAGGTGCCCGTTTTCCTTCGGGTTTTTATCATATATCCTTTCGTCAACTATAGAATAGCACACCTCTTGTGTTTTGTCAATAGTTTTGTGATAAAAATTATAAAATTTTTTATATATTTGATATAAACGGATTTTTTGACATGAAAATAAGGGAGATTAAAAATAAATGTTGACTATTGGGGTGTTTTTGGGTAAAATAAAAAGGCAGTTATTTTACGGCGAGATGCCCAAAGCACGGAGACGTTATTATGGAAGAAAAAGATTTTATCGAAGAAACCCCCGATATATACACTCTGAGTGACGACGAGGGAAACGAATATACCTTTGAGGCGCTTGACGAGGCGGATTTTGAAAACGGTCATTATGTGGCCATGCTGCCAGTATACGACGACCCGGAGGAAAGCCTTCAGGACAGCGACCCTCTTGTCATAATGAAACAGATCACCGACGGTGACGATCAGTTCTTTGAAGAAATTTCCGACGAAGAGGAATTCAGCCGAGTGGCCGATTTTTTCTCGGCTCGTCTCGAGGACATTTTCGATATAGAGGATTAAAGGTTTTTCCTGCCCTGTCCGCGAATATTGCGGCCATTATAACCCTACAAGCTTTTAATAGGGAGCCCGGTCTCCCGGTGTGGGTATGCAGGCCTCCCGGTTTTTGCCGGACGTTGGAAGCACAAAGCATCGGGGAGGGCACCCACCTGTCCGCAGACAGGTTATGAATCGGCCGTTTTACGGCAGGGCGGGGAACCTTTATAATGATTTTGTTGACATTTGTCCTTTTGCAAATTAAAGGCTCGAAAAATTTTCTTCAAAAAAAGTTAAATTTGGGCTTGCAATTGCGGTCGGTATATGATATAATACCTTTCGCTGTCAGAGATGACGGCGGTAAATATCGCGGGGTGGAGCAGTTGGTAGCTCGTCGGGCTCATAACCCGAAGGTCGTAG
>URYV01000136.1 GCA_900552285.1 uncultured Oscillospiraceae bacterium | reverse complement strand
CATGATCGTAGACAACGGCTTTTTTCAAATCCGCTTCTGAAGTAATGACCTTTTGGTTGGGATAAAGGATATTCTTTTCATTGCCGGTACAGTTTGCTGTATAGAGCGTAAATTTCATTCTATTTCCTCCAGTTCTTCTGTAAAATACCGAACTCTCCCGACGCTTTCAGAGGGCTTGAGGGGTATTCTCATATCTGGCTTTTGTGGGAGTTTGACAGGGCAGAAACAAGAAAAGAGCCTTCGCTGACCGTCCGTCCGCCGAGGCTCGGGGGAAATAAGCGAATGGGCGTTTTTGCCACTCGTTCGCCCTTTAGGCCCAATCCCATAGGGCTTTCGCTTGTAAAGCTTGAACATATTATTCAAGACAAAAAATACGGCACCGTGCTTGAAATTTCGGGAGCCGATCTCTGTGACGGAACTCCGATTTTCGACATAAAGCCATATCTTCCGCACATCGAAAGCAAGCCGTCGGCAAGGGGCGGCTTTGCAAAGGAGGCGGCGGATTATCGGCTTTCGGTGGAGGTGCCCGAAAAAATTGAAAAAAGGTTGCCTTTTGACAGCCTTGAAATTATCAAAAAAATTCTTTCCGAGGACCCGCGACCGTCCTATCAGTCAGATCCGGAGAGGGTATACGGTATGTCCTACGGAAAATGGGAAATATTCTTTAAGGTGGAAAAAAGTGTTCTTAAGGTTGTTGACATTTGCGAAAAGTTGGGTTAGAATAAACAAAAGATAACCTAAATTTCGACAAGGAGAAATGCATATGTTGGCGGTCGAAAGAAGAACAAAGATACATCAGATGGTGGAAAAGGACGGCTCGGTCGAATCCTCCGAGCTTATAAGACTTTTCGGAGTAACCGGCGAGACCCTGCGAAAGGATCTTATGAAGCTTGAAAGCGACGGGCTTCTCCGCAGAACACACGGAGGCGCCATTTCCATAAAAAAATCCGTTCCCATGAAAAAGCTTGAATCGAGAATGGACGACAGCAGAAGCCAAAAGCAGGCGCTGTCGAGAATTGCCTGCAATTACATAAACGAGGGCGACATTATAATGCTCGACTCGGGAAGCACGGCATATGAATTTTCCAAAATAATCGCAGGCCGTTTCGACAATCTCACCGTCATCACGGCAAGCAACGACGTTTTTGTGAACCTTTCGGGAATCGCCGGAATAAATATGATAATGCTCGGCGGAGTGTTCAACAGGGACGAAAATACATTCTACGGTGATTTGACTTTAAGCGCCCTTGAAAGGCTCCATGCGGGAAAGGGATTTATTTTTCCCTCGGCAGTTTCCATCGAAAACGGAATTACCGATTACAATTATGACCTTGCTCTTGTGCAAAAGGCCATTTTCAGGTCGGCCGACAGGATTTTTGTCCTCGCCGACAGCAATAAATTCGAAAAAAACGCTATGCTGAAAATAAGCGACATCGAGACGGGTATGACCTTTGTTACCGACCCGGAGCTTGACGATGATATTTTCGAGCTTTATAAAAAGCATAAGATAACGGTGGACAGAGGTTAAAATAGGGTTTGGAAAATACAGCTAAAAGCAAAAATCTTTCGGTCCTCGTCTTTCTGTGCTCGGCGGTTTATTTTGTCAGCTATCTGACAAGGCTGAATTACAGCGCCGTTATGGTGGAAATAATAGACAGCGAGGGGTTCACCAAGGCCGCTGCCGGAGCGGCGGTTACCGGTCTTTTTATAACCTACGGAGCGGGTCAGATAATAAGCGGCCTTTTGGGGGATAAAATCAACCCCAAAAAGCTGATTACATGGGGCCTTGCCGCCTCGGCGCTTATGAATTTTGCCGTTCCTCTTTGCAAATCTCCCGCGGGCATCACCGCCGTGTGGTGTGTAAACGGTTTCGCACAGGCTCTTATGTGGCCGCCCATAGTCCGAATTTTCTCGGAATACCTTACGCCGTCAAGGTATAAAAACGCCACGGTAAAGGTTTCCTGGGGCAGTTCTCTCGGCACCATAGCGATTTATCTTTGCGCACCCGTTTGCGTGACCCTTTGGGGTTGGCGTTCGCTTTTTTATTTTGTGGCCGCCGTCGCCGCTTTGACGGCCTTCTTTTGGAACAGAAGGATGACGGCTCTTGAAAAGGAGCTTGAACCCGTTGTGCCGGAAAATTTCGAAAAAAACACGGCTTTCCTTCGGCAAAAAAGAACGCTCGGCAGAGCCACTCTTGTAATGCTCGGCATAATAATGCTGGCCATAATATGCCAGGGCATTCTCCGCGACGGGGTCACCACCTGGCTTCCCACATACATTTCTGACAATTTTTCTCTTGAAAACGCCGCGTCCATTCTCACAGGGGTGGGAATGCCGATTTTCAGCATAATTTTCTGCAAGCTTGCCGAGGTTTTCAATCGACGATTTTTCCCGAACGAGGTGCTTTGCGCCGCGGTGTTTTTCCTGCTTTGCCTTTGCTTTCTCGGCATAATGTGCCTTGCGGGTTCGGCGGGTCTTTTGGTTTCCCTTGTCTGCCTGACCGTTGCCACCGGCTGTATGCACGGCGCAAACGTTATGCTGATTTGTATGCTCCCTCCGTATTTTCTCAAAACCGGCCATGTGTCCCTTGTTTCGGGAGTGCTTAACGCCTGCACATATGTGGGGAGCGCTCTTTCGATATACGGAGTCGCCGTTATAACGGAAAATTCCGGTTGGGGAACGACGGTTAAAATATGGGCGGCCGTTGCGGCTCTCGGGGCAATATTTTCGCTTGCGGCAATAAAGCCATGGAAGAGGTTTCTCAAAAACGGCTGATTTTTGCCTAAAAAAAACGGATATGACACTTGACATTGACTTTTTCGGGTGTTAATATAAAGAAAAACAAATCTACGACGAGGAAGAGTAGCGCTTTTCCCCTCGGTAAAGAGAATTGCCGTCACCGGCTGAAAGCGGCAAACCGAGAAATTGCGTGAAGACCGCCCTTATCAGAGCCGCCGTATTCAAGGCGGACGGGTCGTTTCCGTTATAAAACGCGCGAGTGACGGCTTTTGCCGTAATTCAGGTGGAACCGTGGAGTAACACTTCACCCTGTTTTTGGGTGGAGTGTTTTGTTTTTTTAAAATTATTTTTGGAGTGATAGATATGTCGGAAATCAAATGTAATTTGCGCGGTGAGGAGCGTTCCTTTGAAAAGGGAACCCCCGCCTTCGAAATCGCAAAGTCGATCGGTATGGGCCTTTACAAGGCCGCCTGCGTATGCAAAATCGACGGAAAGGTGTGCGATCTTCGCACCCCCGTGGAAAACGACTGCGTTCTCGAGTTTTTAACCTTTGACGACGAGGAGGGTAAGCGTGCCTTTAATCACACCGCTTCCCACATCATGGCTCAGGCCGTGAAGCGCCTTTTCCCCGATGTCAAGCTTTGCATCGGACCCGCCATTGAGGACGGATTTTATTATGATTTTGACGTCGACGAGCATTTTACCCCCGAAATTCTCGAAAAAATCGAGGCCGAGATGAAAAAAATCGTCAAGGAAGACATTGCTCTCGAGCGTTTTGAGCTTGACCCGGCGGACGCCGAAAAGCTTATGGAAAACGAGCCATATAAGGTGGAGCTCATAAAAGAGCACAGCGGCAAGGGCGAGAAAATTTCCTTCTATAAGCAGGGAGATTTCACCGACCTTTGCGCCGGCCCTCACCTTATGTCTACCGGTACGGTCAAGGCCTTTAAGCTGACTCAGTGCACCGGTGCTTATTGGCGCGGAGATTCCAAAAACAAGGTGCTTTGCCGCGTATACGGCACCGCATTCCCCAAGGCGTCGCTGCTGACAGCTCGTCTTGAAATGCTTGAGGAGGCCAAAAAGCGCGACCACAATCTCATCGGCCGTCAGCTTGAATATTTCACCACCGTCGACATTATCGGACAGGGACTTCCCATTCTCCTCCCAAAGGGCGCCAAGGTTATTCAAACTCTTCAGCGCTTTGTGGAGGACGAAGAGGAAAGAAGGGGCTGGCTGCTGACCAAGACCCCCTATATGGCAAAAAGCGACCTCTATAAGCTTTCGGGCCATTGGGACCATTATAAAGAAGGAATGTTCGTGCTCGGCGACGAGGAAAAGGACGACGAGGTTTTTGCCCTCCGTCCCATGACCTGCCCCTTCCAGTATCAGGCCTATCTCAACCGCGCCCGTTCCTATCGCGACC
>URYV01000135.1 GCA_900552285.1 uncultured Oscillospiraceae bacterium | reverse complement strand
GCAATTAGTACTCGTTTCAACACTGGGTGGTGCTTTTTCTTCTTTACAAAGGTCGCTTTCCCTCCCGAAAAGTCCGAAAAACTTCGGGCGGCCGAAAATTATCACCGATTCGATTTTACCCGAGCAAACGTCAAAATCCACATCTCCGATGAAACCAAGTCTCGTTCCGTCTTTTACGCATATAACTTCCTTGTCGGAAAGCTCGCCCACCCTGCAAATCATAAAAACACCTCCGCCCGAAATTATATGCAAAGGACGGTGTCTTTATGACAAGTAAAAACCCGTCCGCAAAAGCGAACGGGTTTTTGGAGCTGATGGTCGGAATCGAACCGACAACCTGTTCATTACGAGTGAACTGCTCTGCCATTGAGCCACATCAGCCTGTCAACGACTTGTATTATATCAACAATATTTTATTTCGTCAAGTATTTTTTATATTCTCTTGAAAAACGGCTTTAAACTTGATAAAATAAGCCAAAGAGTAAAAAGGTTGTGATTTTATGTTTTATCCCGGACTTGTTTCGATTTCCTTCAGAGGACTTTGTCCCGACGAAATAATCTCTCTTTGCAAGGAAAACGGTCTTTGCAAAATCGAATGGGGCTCCGACGTGCACGTTCCCGTCGGAGATATAAAAAAAGCAAAAGAAATATCCGAAAAATGTAAAACGGCCGGCGTCGATCCGTTCGCTTACGGCTCCTACTACCGCCTTTCGGAAAACACCGTTCCCTTTTCAAGCTATTTGGAGACAGCCGAGGCGCTCGGTTCAAAGGTGATAAGAATTTGGGCGGGGACAAAATCTCCCGACAAGGTTAACAAAGACGAATATGAAGCCCTTGTTAAGGAAGCAAAGAAAATATCCCTCGCCGCGGCGCAAAAAGGCATTACAATTGCCACCGAGTGCCATCTCGGAACCATGACCGAGAATCACACCGACGGTCTCAAATTCTTAAAGGACGTTGACCAAGAAAATTTCAGAACCTATTGGCAGCCCAATCAATTTAAAACATTTGAGCAAAACATCGAGGCTGCAAAGGCGCTTTCCCCCTTTACGGTGGGTGTTCATGTGTTCAACTGGGACGACAAGGGACGCTATCCCCTTTGCGACGGCGCGGAAAAATGGTTGAGCTATCTTGAGCATTTTGTCGGCCTTGACATTCCGCTCATGCTTGAATTCATGCACGACGACCGACCCGAAAGTCTTAAAGCCACAGCGGAAACACTTAATGATTTTATTAAAGGAGCTTTGAAATGAAAGGAATTTTTTTGGGACGCAAGGAAGTTATAGACACGGTATACCTTGAAAGCACTAAAAATACGCTTCGTGAAAACATTGACATCGACACCGAATACACGCTTCCCACGGACGAAATTTACAGCAATGCCGAGCTGCTTTCCGACATCGACGTTGTTTTTTCCTCGTGGGGTATGCCCACTCCCGACGGCACCGTCGTTTCAAAGCTTTTTCCGAAATTGAAGGCAATATACTATGCCGCAGGTTCGGTTCAAACCTTTGCCGGGCCGTTTTTTGAAAACGGCGTGAAAATTTACAGCGCATGGGCCGCAAACGGCGTTCCCGTTGCCGAATATACCGTTGCCCAAATAATCCTTGCAAACAAGGGTTTCTTTTGGTCGTCGCGTTATCAGTCGGTGGGCAACCGTGAGAGGGCTCTTGAAAAAAGAGCCGATATAAAGGGTAATTTCAACAGCAGGGTCGGTCTTATAGGCGTCGGCATGATAGGCTCGCTTGTGGCGGAAATGCTTAAGAGCTACCGTCTTGAGGTGTTGGCTTTCGACCCGTTTTTGTCCGATGAAAGAGCAAAAAAGCTCGATGTGAAAAAAGCCTCACTTGAAGAAATTTTTTCAAGCTGCGGCACGGTAAGCAATCACCTTGCCGACAATGACCAAACCGCCGGTATGCTGAACGGTAAGCTTTTCGACCGCATGAGCGATACCTCAACATTTATAAACACCGGAAGAGGACGGCAGGTTGACGAAAAGGCTCTCGCCGAATTTATGGAAAAGCACCCCTTTGCAACGGCACTCCTTGACGTAACATTTCCCGAGCCGCCCGAAGAAAATTCTCCCCTCTATACCCTGTCCAATGTCATTTTAAGCCCGCACATAGCCGGAAGCATCGGAAACGAGGTCAGCCGTATGGGCGAATATATGACCGAGGAATTTTTAAGGGTACAAAAGGGAGAAAAACCGCTTTATGAGGTAAAGCCCGAAATGCTCAAAACAATGGCCTGATAAAAGACCTTATCACACGACGGGAATAAGCACGACGCTGTCCTTCGGGATTTCATCCGTTTCAAAGCCATTGGCGCTTTTAACCGCCTCCACGGTAGTTTTGTATCTTCTTGCTATTTCAAACACCTTTTCCTCTTCTCCGCAATAATAAAGCATGAGCGCGGGGCGGCGTTCGGCAGCCGATTGTTCCTTCTCGTCCACCGTTATATCGGTCAGCATCTTTACTTCGACGCTTTCGTAAAGACAACCGGTAAGGGTCATATTTACGTTTATTTTTGCGCTGCTTTGCGAAAGCTCACAGCCAAAGCTTTTAATACATATTTCAGGCGAAAACTTTAAACTTGAGCTGTTGTCACGGCATATTTCATGAGAAAAATCGACGTTTTTTTCAAAATACACCGTCGACATATCTCCGTCACAGGCCACAACGCATATTTGAACCGTTCCGAGCACCGAAATTCCGCTTTCGGTGTTTCTCACCTCGGTGACGGCTGCGTCGCCGAAAATGTCAAGAATTGAGCTTATTTCGTTGCCGAAATCAAAATTATATCCGTGGGTGAAATTTTCCTTAACCTCGGAAAGGCATTTTTCAAAGCATTTGCATTTGCTTTCCGCCTTAAGCTCATTTTTCACGGAATATGCGTCGGCGGCGTACATAAGCGAAACATTTTTGCAAAGAGAAATTTCGGTGTTAATTCCGGCCGAAACCGAAAGCGTTCTGACATCGCCGTCAAAACCGGTTTTGGTTCTCACGTCAAGAGCCGTTATTTCGCATTTTGCCCTTGCAAAGCAGTCCTCGTCGGCCTGCGCCATATCGACGATTTGGGTAAAGGGTATAACGCAGTCGGTTTTGTCAACCCGATTTTTCCTGTCGGTCGAATAGCAAACGGTAACATAAAGCTCGCCCTTGACAATAACCTTGCCCGCCATGGTCTTGCAGTCGGCATATTCAACTATGCCGTCGCTTCTGAGTATGCAGGTTATGGGCTCGGTGCTTTCGTCAAGCTCGATTTCATCGGTAATGGCGGTATATTTTTCGGTGCATCCCACAGTAACCGTTATGTCTTTTTGCTCGGAGCAAAGCTGCACATCGTTTTCGGCAACGCTTTTTACACATTCCTCGGTCTGCATTTCAAAAAGACTTACCGTCAGCGAAAGGCAGCCGTGCAGCTCGATTTTTCTTGCGCTGACCATTCGGCAGCCCATGTGTTCTATTTTGCACTTAACCGACGGATAAAACTCTTTGTCCCTGTCAAGATTCATTTCACGATAGAATGTCAGCGTTTGGTCGAAGGTTTTAAGGCAGCCTTCTTCGTCTATATAAAACACGGTCAGAAATACGTTGCCGTCGATGTTTAGCACCGAGTTTACAATTCTTTTGGAAATTATCTTGGCCTTTGCGCGGCATTTGAGTATACGCGCCATATTTCCGCAAAATTCCGGCAGCATGATCTCGTTGTCAACGGCCTGCTCGAGAACCTCTTCGGAGGCCTTGCTTTCAAGAGTTATTCTTTGCTTTTCCATTGTTATTTCCATAATGACACTTCTTTCCCGTAAATTTTCCTTGGTAAATTATATTGGGAGAAAGAAATAATTATTACAAAAAATCCGGTGTTATGCACACCGGAAATTTTAATCGAAATATTTTTTAAAGTCCTCCGAGCTTGCAAGAGAGACAAAATCGTCGTCTCCGAAAATCAGATGATCCACAAGAGATATGTCAAAGCATTTCAGACAGCTTGAAAGATTTGACGTGTTTATAATATCCTCTTTTGACGGAAGCGGTATTCCGTTTGGGTGATTGTGGGCTATGACAACGGCGGTAGCGCCCGTCTGAAAGGCGATTTCGCATATTTTTCTTGTGCAAAGCGGAACCGAATTTGCGCTGCCCTCCGAAAGACGGCAATGCTTCAGAACCGAGCATTTGTTATCCATGAAAATTCCGTATCATAATTTCTTAGAATTGTTTTCTTTTTTAAAAATGTTCCTTC
>URYV01000134.1 GCA_900552285.1 uncultured Oscillospiraceae bacterium | reverse complement strand
CGGCATATATCTCAAAGCCTTCGTCCCGTGCCTTTGTCACCGCCTCAACGCCCTGCTTGTTTGCAAGGTGAACTATGTAAAGGGGGGCATTAAGGGATTTTGCCCACTGAATTGCCCTTTCGTCCGCCTCGGCTTCGACAAACTCGGGTCTTGAAAGGTAATGGTACCATGCGCCCGTTTTGCCCTCGGAGAGGAATTTTTTTGTAAACATATTAACCATTTCGTTGTTCTCGGCATGAACCTCAATGAGAGCACCGACGCTTTTTGCCTTTTCAAGCACCTGATAAAAAACGCCGTCCTTAACGCCGAAATCGTAAACCATAAAAACCTTAAAGGAGGGAACGCCGTATTCGACCGCCTCGTCTATCGAATTGATAAGGTCTCCGCTTACATCCTTAATCGCAACATGGTATGCGTAATCGACCGCCGCTGCCGGTCTGCAAAGCTTGTCGCGCCGTTTTACCGCATCAACCATCGTTTCGCCGAAATCCTGCAAAACAAAGTCGAATACCGTTGTGGTACCGCCGCAGGCTGCGGCTCTTGTGCCGGCATAGTAATCGTCGGACGATATTGTTCCGCCGAACGGCATTGCAAGATGGGTGTGTGCGTCGATGGCGCCGGGAAGCACGAGCTTTCCCTCGGCGTCTACGGTTTTTGTACCGTCCTCCGGCCTGATACCCTCGGCAACGGCGACAATTTTACCGTCCTTTACCGCAACATCCGCCTTAAACATTTCCGAATCGGTAACGATCGTTCCGCTTTTTATAAGCAGATCCATAAAAACATATCCTTTCGTTAAACTTCCCGGGTCAACACGGTAAAAACCGCATTGACCCGAATATCTTACTTTTTGTAAACAAGTACAAGACCCGAGCGCTGATAGACCTGTGCCACATCAACAAGATCCATTCCGCCGGCATTTGCGGTGATAAGGTTCGACACCCATGTTACACCGAAATCGACCGTGCCGCCCGCAACTGCGGTGGTTTCACCGATGTCGCCGCCTCCGGGAGTGATGGTGACATTAAGTCCGACCTCGTCGTAATAGCCCTTGTCCTTTGCGACATAATAGCCCATAAACTGCGCCTGGGGCAGCCATTTAAGCTGAATGGATACATCCTTCTTTTCGGGAGTTCCTATGTCTCCGGTAAGGAAGGAGGCGTTTCTGATGTCGTCAAGGGTAAGACCCGAAAGCTTTGCGGAAGCCGTGCTGTCGTCAAGCTTTATGTATTTCTTTGCAAGGTCAAGGGTTTGCTGCAGCGCCTCGTCGTCCATGTGACCGTAATCGGTAACGGTGTTGCCCTTGGTGTCGGTCTGAACGAGCTTTACGACCTCCTTTGCCATATAAGCCTGGTGTGCCGAGGAAACAGAGGAGCCTGCCTTGTAAACTATTTCGGCCGCCTCATCGGGATGCTCACAGGCATATTTCCAGCCCTTGAGCGAGGCCGAAACAAATGCACGGACCGTGTTGGGATTTTTTTCTGCGAAATCCTTGGTGCAGAAAATCATATCCTCAAGCATTGCAACGCCCTGGTCGTTCATATCTATCGTGCCGACCTTGTCGCCGTAGCCGTAGCCGCCGTCATAGTCGTTTTTAACAAGACCGAGCTCGTTATATGTCATGGCCGATGCCAGGGTAATGGCGTCGGTATCAAACTGATCCATTGTGAAGTCCATGCTGACATAATCGGTAGGCTGATCGTATTTTGCGAGCAGTGCCTGGATTTCATATTCGTTGCCCAGTCCCCAGTTGCCTACCATACCGGCCTTGGCCGCCGAAACGATTCTCTCCTCGTCGGTCATTTCGCCGGACTGAGTCGACTGATCGGTCTGAGTGGCCTTGTCTCCGCATCCCGCAAGGGAAAGGGTAAGTAATGCCGACAGGGCAATTACCGCAATTTTTTTCATTTTCATTTCAATTACCTCCGATATTTTGATTTTATAATGAAAAGCTCCGTCAAACAACTTTGTATTCAACGCCGCTTTTTCATCACCAAAGCTTCTGTTGCCGATAAAACGGCGAATAACGCTATTCCGATAATACAGGCCACCGCTATGTAAGCCCAAGCCGTGGAATACTGCGCCTTTAAAATGTTTTCTCTTATCATTCTGCCGACGCCGCAAACCTTTTCGGCGAAATATTCGCTGACCAATGCCGCCATAACGCTTGCCGGAACACTGACCTTGAGCGAAGTAAACACAAAGGGTATACTGTTGGGCGCTCTGAGCTTTAAAAGCACGGTCGTTTTCCCTGCCGCGTAGGATTTCATAAGGTCAAGGGAGAAGGGCGGCAGCTCGGTAAGTCCTCTGTATGCGTTAAGCGTCATAGACGCCACGCTGACGATCACAACAATAAGCAGCTTCATGACAAAGCTTCTGACCGACACATCGGGACTGACCTTTCTCGTCCACTGGAGCATCACCGCCGACAATGCAACTATCGGTACGGCGCTTATCGCCGCGATGACCGTAAGTCCGGTAGCTCCGAATCTCGGAGAAAAGCAGGCAAGCACCGCAAGCAAATATCCTATTACCGAGCCGACAACAAGTCCCGGAATGACCACCGACAGGGTGGCCGCCGTATTTTGCCAAATCGCCTCACCGTTGCTGCTCATTATTTCCATGATTTTAGTCGGCATCGGCAAAATGACCGTGGTTGTATTAAGTATTTTATGAAGTGCGCCGGTTTGCCAAAGCGTTATAATCAGCGCTCCGAACACAATCGGACAGGCAACCGCCTTTATTCCGCTGTACCGACCCTTTGAAGGAAGTTTCATTTTTACCATGTCCGTCGCCTCCGTATCATTTGTTGTGTCTGCAAACGAGCTTTTCAACTGCGCCTATCAATACAAAGCTCAACACTCCCACAACCGCGCTGAGCACGATTATCTGCCAGAAAACATATCTTGTCATGGCGCCTTTAAGAGACTGGGACAAAAGACATCCGAGCCCCACGCCGCCCTGTAAGGTATCAACAAGTATAGATGCGGTAATTGCCATGGGAGCGGCTATTTTAAGTCCTGTAAAGAAGTACGGCAAACAGGCAGGAAACATAGTTTTAAAATAAAATTGCCCTACGCCTGCCGCATACGAATACATAAGCTCGTGCTTTTCCTTTTGCACCGACTTAAAGCCGGCAAGGGTATTTGCCGCCACCGGATAAAAGGTAAGTATCGCGGCTATAACAATTCGGCTTTTTGCAATATCGCCTGTAAGCGCCAGTATAATGGGCGCCAAGCCCAAAACAGGTATCATCTGGATAAGCATAAGGTACGGGAAAGCAATCTTTTCAACCGTATCAAACAGGCTCATCAAAAGCGCCAGTATAAATCCAAGCGCCGTTCCCACCGCAAAGCCTATTCCGGCACGGGAAAGCGTCGCTCCCGCGTTTTCAAGCACCATGCCGAATGCCGTCTGAGAACCGTTTATCTTTTCGGTGGAAATTATCGAGCCTATTATTCCGCTTATGTGGGGCAAAAAGTTTTCGGGCGAGCGCTCGGTCAGCTCCACGACCGTGGCAAACAGCTCCCAAACCGCTATAATAATAAGCGTCCATAAAACCGGCATAAACCACTTGGCACGGCAGAGCTTTTTTAAGGTATTCATTTTTCAGACCCCCTCAAAACTGTCGCGCGTTTTTGCCACATAATCCGTAAACTCCTGCGTGTCTTTAATTTCGACCGTTCTGGGTCTCGGAAGATCAATGTCGATAATCGCCGAAAGCCTGCCGGGATGGGGAGACAAAACGCAGACCCTGTCCGAAAGGAATACCGATTCGGCTATGTTATGTGTAACAAAAACTATTGTTTTGTTTGTTTTTCTCCAAATTCTCAAAAGATCCTCGTGCAGCTTTTCACGGGTGAATTCGTCAAGTGCCGAGAAAGGCTCGTCCATTAAAAGTATTTCGGGCTGAATGGCAAGAGCCCTTGCAATTCCCACACGCTGCTGCATACCGCCCGAAAGCTGCTTCGGATAATGATCTGCAAAATCCTGAAGCCCGACAAGCTCAAGCATCTGCATCGCCCGTTCCTCCCTGTCGGATTTCGGAACCTTTAAAATTTCCATGGGCAAAATCACATTTTTCTTTACCGTTCGCCAGTCGTAAAGGACGGGGCTTTGAAAGACAATGCCGTATTTTCTTTTAAGGCGCGCAGCCTCCGGCGTTTCGCCGCCGACCGTAACCTCGCCGCTTGTCGGCTTTATCAAATCGGCGATTATTCTTAAAAGGGTGGTTTTTCCGCAGCCCGACGGACCTAAAAGTCCTATAAGTTTTCCCTGCTCAATTGTGAAATTCACA
>URYV01000133.1 GCA_900552285.1 uncultured Oscillospiraceae bacterium | reverse complement strand
GGCCCGGTTTCTTTTGCCCCATTATACCGCATTTGCGGGGCAGAATACAAGTATCGGTTGACTTTGGGATAGTTTTCGCATAATATAAGAGTAGAGAAACCCAAAGGAGGAACGCATAATGGAAAACGAAAACTGGGGCGAGGATATTATCTCGCTGATGGACGAGGAAGGCAACCAGAGTGAATACAAGATCGTGGCCTGTGCCGAAATGGACGGTACCGAGTACATGGCCCTGGAGCCGATCATTGAGGACCCGGAGGAAGCGCTGATGGATGCCGCGGAGCTGGTATTCCTGAAGGTGAGCGAGGAGCTGGATGAGGACGGCGAGGCCTATCTGGATGCCATTCTGGATGAGGATGAGCTGGACCGTGTGGCCGAGATCTTCCGGGATAAGCTGAGCGAGGAGTATGAATTCCTGGATGAGGACGAGGAGGAATAATCCCCGCTGCATCGACATAAGCTATAAGTGAATAACTGCTGGCAACACCCTGCTGTGTGCGTCAGCGCCGTATGATATGATCCAACACTTTTCTTTCGGGAGCCGGATCTCCGTTTGGCCGGATTGCAGACCTCCCATCCGTAGGGTGGAAGAAGGGAGCGTGAAAGCCCGGGAGGCTACCCACCTTGTCGCATAAGACGGGGTTTTATTAGCGGCGCAACGGCATGGCGGGGCATTTTTTTGCCTTTTTAGGGGATGGGACTTTACCAGCTTGGAAACTTCCTTTGCCAGCTGCTTGCGGCGCTCCTCGGTGGGAGCCGGGAAGTTCAGGCGGATGGTCTGGCCGTCGTCGATGGGGTTGATGCCCACGTCGCTGGTGTTCAAGCAGTTCGGCAAAAAGGGCAAAAAGCGCCGCGGTTTTAAGCCCGGAATGATGCCCCCGCCCGGCTTTAAAATGTAGTTGTTAAAAATCTTAAGGATTTTGGCATAGAGATTAGATCAGGAGGTGACAGTAATGGCTGTTAAAATGAGACTTCGTCGCATGGGTGCAAAGAAAAGCCCCTTCTATCGTATAGTTGTGGCCGATTCGAGATATCCCCGTGACGGCAGATTTATCGAAGAGGTCGGATATTACAATCCTTCCAACGAGAAACCCGAAATCAAGATCGACGTGGAGAAGGCAAAGCAGTGGATCGCCAACGGCGCTCAGCCCACCGACACTGTTAAAAGTCTGCTTAAGAAAAACGGCGTTCTTTAATAGCGCGCCTTTATTATGCCGCTTGTGAGGAGGTGTGAACTATGCAGGAGCTTCTTATTGCTATGGCACAGGGGCTGGTAGAGTTTCCGGACCAGGTGACCGTTGATGTCGACGAGGCGGATGAAGAGGGTGTCATCACCTATCATCTTCACGTTGCCGAGAGCGATATGGGCCGCGTCATCGGTAAGCAGGGTAGAATAGCCAAGGCTATCCGTACCGTCATGCGTGCAGCGGCAAGCCGCAACGACCAAAAGGTCGCTGTCGAAATCGACTGATTTCGCTTAAAACAGAGAACAGGTTATGTTTATAGTCTGTTCTTTTTTGTTGTTTGATATTGACAAATTCTGTCGATGAGAGTACGATGGAATTTGCAAATTTTAGGAGAAGATATTATGAAAAAAATACTGTCTGTTTTGCTTGCCCTTTGCCTTGTGCTTGCGGCTGTTCCCGCGGCCGGCATTGTTGTCTCGGCCGACGAGACATTCGGCGATTTTACCTATGGTAGAATGGCATTGTCCGACGAAATCGAAATAACCGGATATAACGGCTCTTCTGCCGAAATAACCATTCCGTCTAAGATCGGCGACGAGGATGTTAAGGCTATCGGCGGAAACGCATTCAAAAACAATACCACCATTACCTCTGTGGAAATTCCCTCCACCGTAAAGACCATAAAATATAATGCCTTTCAGGGCTGCGAAGCCCTGAAATCCATAACTGTTCCCGATAGCGTTACTGCAATCGGTGAGTATGCCTTTGACGGCTGCTCTGCCCTTAAAACCGTCGTTATCGGAAGCGGTCTTAAAAAAATAGGCCGCTTAATTTTCCAGAACTGCATAAGCCTTGAGAAGGTCACCCTCGGCGAAAATGTTACAGGCATAAACGTTGATTCTCTCGATGCCGGTGCTTTTTCCGGCTGTACCGCTCTTTCGGAGATTGTTTGGAACGATAAGATCGAAACCATAGGCGACAGAGCATTTTCCGACTGCACCGCTCTTCGTTCTCTCTCTATTCCCGCAAGTGTTAAAACCATCGGACCCTCGGCTTTCAGTGGCTGCACCGGCCTTAACAACGTGAATCTCGGAATAAATCTCGAAAAAATAGACGCAAACGCATTTAACGGCTGCAAGGGTATAAAGGAAATAACCCTGCCCGACAGCCTTAAGACCCTTGAATACAATGCTTTTAAAGATTGCACCAGCCTTCGCACCGTGGATCTCGGAAACGGCCTTTCGGCTATGGAGAACAATGCTTTTGACGGCTGTACCGCCCTTTCGGAAGTCACCTTCGGCGCAAACTTTGCCACGATCGGCGAAAGAGCATTTAAAGATTGCGTTGCGCTGACCAAGATAAACTGGGGCGAAAATGTTTCGGTCATCGGCGAAAGTGCTTTTTCCGGCTGCAAGGGTCTGAGAGCTCTCGACATCCCCGCATCGGTCAAAACCATCGAGGATTATGCCTTTAACGGCGCCGAGGGCATTACCGAGCTTACCCTTTCGGAAGGCCTTACCTCTGTCGGAGTGGGCGCATTTCTCAGATGCTCCAGAATTCAGTCGGTAACCATTCCCAATACCGTTACAAAAATGGGTAGATCGGCATTTGAAGGCTGTGAGAACCTTAAAACCGTTAACATCGGCATGGGACTTACCGAAATTCCCGACACTGCATTTAAAAACTGCTCTGCTGTTACTGCGGTAGAAATACCCGCAAATGTAACCACCGTCAGGGACAGCGCATTCTATGGCTGTGCCGCAATCAAAACTCTCACCCTTAACGAGGGACTGAGAATAATCGAAGACAACGCCTTTAACGGTTGCGCCGCTGTCGAACAGATCGTTATTCCCGATACAGTAACCGAAATCGGAGATTATGCCTTTAACGGCGTTGCCGCCGCAAAGAAAGTGACCCTCGGCAATTCCCTTACAACTATCGGCCGCGGCGCATTTCTTGCCTGCGAAGGTCTTACGCGGGTCGAATTCCCCGAAACCGTAACAAAGGTCGGAAACGGCGCCTTCGGACGAACCAATATAGCCACGGTTAAAATCAACGGAAACATTTATGACTTTGATGAGGATTCTTTCAACCGTTCGCCCGTTTCAAAAATTGTTGCTGCCGAAGGCGTCGACCGAATTCTCCGCGACATGGTTGTTTGCAAAACGTCGATTAAGTGCATGGAAATTCCCGAAAGCGTAAATTATATCGACGACGACGCCTTTAACGGCGTTCAGAGCGGTTTTTACATACTCGGTGTTCCCGGTTCCTATGCCGAAAAGTTTGCAAAGGAGCACGGAATAAAATTTGTTTCAAACGCCTTTATGTACGGCGACATTGACGGCGACAAAGAGGTCAAGGTTGGCGACGCGCTTATGGCTCTTCAAGCTGCTGTCGGAAAAATAGCACTTGGCGACGAAGCGCTTGCTGCCGCCGATGTTGACGGAAAAGAGGGCGTTTCGGTTGCCGATGCGCTTTGTATTCTTCAATATGCGGTCGGAAAGATACAAAAATTTCCCGCCGAACAGTAATTATATATTCACGGCCGCTCGAAAACTCGGGCGGCTTTTGAATTATTTCGGTTTACAAAAGGAATATTTCGTGTTAGAATATCTCTGTTATAAAACGATGGGAGTATAATATGAAAAAACAGTTTATCGAAACCGGAAAAATAACGGGAACCCACGGAATAAGGGGAGAGGTCAGGGTTCAGCCATGGAGCGACAGCCCGGAATCCCTTGCGGAATTTGATGTTCTTTATCTTGACAGAGAGGGCAAAAGCTCTCTGAAAATCAAGTCTGCCCGGGCTCATAAAAATATGGTGCTGATGAAAATCGACGGAGTGGACACGGTGGAGGCCGCCGAGGCTTTTCGTAACAAGGTGATATATTTGAACCGCGATGATGTTGAGCTCCCCGAAGGCAGCCATTTTATTGACGATCTTGTGGGCTGCGAGGTTTATGATACGGCGGGCGGTGAGCTACTCGGAAAGCTTTGCGATGTTTCGGCTACCGGCGCAAACGATGTTTGGCACATAAAAAGAGACGGCAGGGAATATCTTGTTCCCGCCATTCCGGATGTTGTGGATGAGGTTGACATCGACAACGAAATTATTAAAATCACACCTTTGAAAGGAATTTTTGACGATGAGGATTGACATATTGACCCTTTTT
>URYV01000132.1 GCA_900552285.1 uncultured Oscillospiraceae bacterium | reverse complement strand
TGATATGCATTAAAACTCCGCCGGCTCTTGTGTTAAGCATGTCTCCACGAAGACCGGTTACGACAAATACGAAATCACCTACCGCACGTTCGGGAAGGACGAGGACGAGACGATTCCGTCTCCGCTCATCGGAGATTTCCGATACGGCAAGGTGACCGAATGGCTGTGGGCCAAGAAGAACGATGACGGTACGGACTACTGGCCCGGAAGGCGTGCTGTGCTTTACAAGCACAACGACCCGCCCAAGGAGGGCGACATGTCGAGCGCGGGTTACCGCTGCTGCGTCTTCGCTGAAGCCCTCGACAAGTAATTCTGATTATCACTTTCTGAGACACGCCGCTTCGCATTACTGCCCTTCGCAGATTCCGGTTCGCCGCCATCCAGAAAACGGCGCGACCGATTTTGAGAATCACACGATTGTCGGTTCGCGGAGTGGCGTTCTCATGCCGAGGCGTAGGGCATTCATCCGTTCGCGAGCGTCTGAAAATACATGACTGCCAAGTCGGGAAAAACCAAATTATCTGTCTGCGTTTCGCGAATTTGAGAAAGGTGGTGACCCTGAACTGTGACAATTCGGCCGAAAAAACCGCGGCCAAGGCGGCGAAAATCGAAAATTTCGTTTATAAAAGGGCACAGGAATCCTCCTTTGAGGTCTCCGATGTGAGACGTTACGGCTGTGCATATACCTACGGCTTTTTAACGGGAAATACCGCCGACTGCAGCAGCATGGAGCGTTTTGTCAAGGGGTCGAGCGAGCTTTGCGAATTTATGATTTTGAGCAGCGACGATTATACCGGGCTGTCGGGAGAAAGCCTCAGCCTTGCCGAGGGTCCCGCCGCCCTGAGAACCGTTGGCTTTGATTACAAAGAGGACGGACTTAATTTTGTGAACGGTCCGCGGATTTCGATTTCCGATTCGAAAAGGATAAAGCGGGCGGCCTTTTTCTCCGACCGAATTCAGGACGGCAATCTTTTTGTGGTTGTTCTGAATAATCCCGATTTCTTTGACGAATATCTCTCGCCCGAAAGAACCGATTCGCCCTTTAACTATTCCCTGGAATACGGTTTTGACACAAGCCTTGACGCCGACGGCCAAATTGCCCTTGTAAATGAGCTTGCGGATGTGGGCGCCGTGACCGATGTTTCGCAGACCGGTATTTTTTCGGTTGCAAGCCGAGCCGAAAATGAGGGGGACTATTACGGTGTTTACGGAGGCGTTTTTTACCTCGGAATACTGCTGAGCATTGTGTTTGCTCTCGCCGCCGTGCTGATAATTTATTACAAGCAGGTGTCGGAGGGCTATGAGGATCAGGCCTCTTTCGACATCATGGCCAAGGTTGGCATGACCGAAAAGGACATAAACTCGGCCGTAAACTCCCAAATTCTCACGGTGTTTTTTATTCCTCTTGTCTTTTCGGCGATTCATTTGTGCTTTGCCTTCCCCATGATAAAGAAAATCCTCGAGCTGTTCGCCCTTATGAACGACGGTCTGTTTATTCTGACCACGGCTCTTTCCTTTGCGGTGTTCACACTGTTTTACATTATCGTCTACCGCCTCACCGCCCGCGCCTATCTCGGCATTGTGAGAAACAAAAAACGTCGTTGACGGCATAAAAAATTTAATAAAAAAAGGCCTTCTTCACGATGAAGAAGGTCTTTTGCTATTTTGCCGCATTTACAAAGGCCGAAAATATTTTTCTCGAATTTTCGTCGGTTTTAAAGGAAAATTCCGGGTGCCACTGAACGGCCAGCACAAATTTCTTCCCCGGCAGGAAAACCCCTTCGATAAGGCCGTCCTCCGAGCGGGCTGCTTCCAAAAGCTTCGGCGAAAGCGTCTTAACCGCCTGATGATGATAGCTGTTGACGCTGATTTGTTCGGCGCCGATAATGTCATAAAGCGGGGTGCCTTTTTTTATTGTGACCTTGTGGACGGCGCGGTCGTAGGGCGGGGTCATGACGTGTCCTACGGAGGATTTGTGCTCGGTTTTAAGGTCGCCGTACAGCGTGCCCCCGAGGGCGGCGTTTAAAAACTGTATGCCCCTGCAAATTCCGAGGACGGGCTTGTCCCTTTCAAGAGCAAGCTTTAAAAGCAGGGCTTCGGCAAAATCCCTTTTTTCGCAAATTTCCCCGCAGGTTTCTTTTCTGCCGCCGTAAAGGGCGGGGTCGACGTCCTGACCTCCCGTGAGCACAAGCCCGCCGCAAACCTCAAAAGCCGCGGCGAGCACCTTTTTGTCCCTTGAAAGGGGCAGCATCAGCGGTACGCCGCCCGCGTTTTCAATGCCGTCGTTATATCCCGGCAGCATCCAAAGAGAATTTTTTTCCGAGTCGAAAAGCGGGCAAACGCCTATTATCGGCCTTTTCATAAAATCACCTCAAAATCAAAAGGGCGCCCGCAAAGAAACTCTCTGCGAACGCCGTTGCTCGTATACTTACATTGTACTGCTTTTTCTGTGTTTTGCAACCCTTTTTTTGCGCTTTTTTTCGCTCGGCTCCTCCTTTTGCAGCCCCATAACCGCCGTGACAATGCGGAGCAGCGACTCGGCCGCAAGGGAATATATTATCACAAGCTGAATGATGTTGGCCGGCAGACTGACGATGGAAAATAGGTTTGGCACAAAAAGGAAGCAGGCGATCATGCCCACGATGTTCAGAATAAGCACACACCTGCGGTAAAGCGTTTGCGGGCGGCTTATGCGGTGAACTATCATAAATCCCACCACCGACAAAACGATTGTGGCCGAGGTGGACACGTCGGAACGGGAAATGCCGAACAGCTGACCCGAAAATGTCAGCGATGCAACGATAAAGGCATCGGTAATTCCCGCGGGAAGAGCGCGCAGCAGCACGTTTTTAAGAAAATGCCCCTCGATTTTGCTGTTGTTTGATTCCAGAGCAAGCAAAAATCCGGGTATGCCGATTGTGAACATACTTATAAGGGAAATGTGGGAGGGCTCGAGAGGATAGTTCATGGTGAGCAGCACGGCGATAACCGAAAGCAGCAGCGAAAAAATGTTTTTGACAAGGAAAAGGCTTGCCGAGCGCTCGATGTTGTTGACCACCCGCCGTCCTTCGCTGACCACGCCGGGCATTTTCGCAAAGTCGGAATCCAGCAAAACGAGATTTGCCGCCTGGGACACCGCCTCGCTGCCCGACGCCATGGCAATGCCGCAGTCGGCGTCCTTCATGGCAAGAATATCGTTGACGCCGTCGCCGGTCATGGCAACGGTGTGTTTTTTCGCCTTAAGGGCGTTGACAAGCTGTTGCTTTTGCTTCGGGGTCACCCTTCCGAAAACGGTGTATTTTTCGGCGGCGTCGAAAAGCTTTTGCTCGGTGTCAAGGGAGGAGGCGTCCACAAAGCTTTCATAGTTGTTTATTCCCGCAAGCCGCGCCACCTCGGAGACGGTTTCGGCCTTGTCTCCCGAAATAACCTTTATGTCCACGCCCTGCTCGGCAAAGTATTTGAATGTGGCCGGGGCATTTTTTCTCACGGCGTTTGAAAGGGTCAAAAGTCCTACGGGACGAATACCCTCCGACAGCCCGTTTTTCGAAACGCCTTCGTTTTGAAAGGCAAAGACCAAAACTCGGTAGCCCTTTGAAGAAAATTCGTCGATTTGCTTTTTAAGCCCCTTTTCCATGCTTTCGAGCACAAAATCCGGGGCGCCGAGCACAAGACTTCCGCCCTTAAAATCCACCGCGCCGTATTTCACCGACGAGGAAAAGGGCACGACCGCCGTCACTTCGACGGCCGAGGGGGGAGAAATTTTCGCCGTATATTTTTTCAGCGCCTCCATGGTGGCGTTTGTGTCTTTGGATGCGGCGGCATATCTTGCGAGCATATTTTCGGCCCCGTCGAAAACATCGTCGTCCAGCACGATAAATTCGCGAACCTGCATGGACGGTTCGGTTATGGTGCCGGTTTTGTCGACGCAAAGCACGTCGACCCTTGCAAGGCTTTCGATGCTTTTCATGTCGTTCAAAAGCACCTTTCTTTTGGCAAGGCGGATGGTTCCGAGGGCGAGGGCGGCGGTGGTGAGCAGATAAAGCCCCTCGGGAATCATGCCGATGACGGCGGCGACGGCCGACACGACCGACGCCGAAAATCCGGCCTTTGAAACGTAGAAAGACTGATAAAAGAGGAGTCCACCGATGGGAATTATGATTATGCCCATCCACATGACGATTTTGTTTATGGCTTTTATCATTTCCGACTGCTCCCTGTCGTCGGCGGCCTTTGCCTCAAGGGCAAGACGGGAAATATATGACTCGTTTCCCACCCTTTCAAGCCTTGCGACGCATTCGCCCGAGGTGACAAAGCTGCCCGAAAGCAGCGCCGATTATCATTCCGATTGTTTTGATTTTTGTTAAAACATTCTGGGGACTGTTTG
>URYV01000131.1 GCA_900552285.1 uncultured Oscillospiraceae bacterium | reverse complement strand
GTCGCGGTGGAGCCGAGGATCACCAGCTTGCCGTCGCCGGCGGTGCCGGCAGACACCCGCAACCGAACCGGAAGATGCCAGTTCCTTTACCTTGTCGGTAACGGTGCCGATCAGCTTTGAAAGGTTTTCGGCCGTTTGAGTTCTTCCCGAAAAGCTTTTTGTTGAATGTTCACCCGACATATTCAAACACTCCTTTTTCTTTTAATGTATGCGCCGACAACACGCACCGCGGCGATCAACGCCCAAAAGGGTCGAAGCCGCAAACATATATCAAAATCGAATTCGGATTTGCTCTTTTCAAAATCGCAGCGAAGATTTATGCTCTCGCCTGATTTTTTTATGCTCATTTTTGAATTTAAAAATCCCAAAAAGGGATAAATCGCGGCGCACACTCCTCCGTAGGTCATGGCCGCCGCCGCGGGATCCTCGCCCCCGGCAACATAATTCACCTTAAGACGGATTACGCGGCACCGACCGAACAGGCGGAAAAGCTCCTTCACGGCATAAAACGACAGGGCTATTATGTCTCTCGGCGAAACCTTAGCTTGCTGTTTTTTTTCGGCTTTTCGCGGCGGTTTCTTTTCCTTTTTCTTTTTTGGGGCGGCGTTTTTTTCGTCCTTGGGGCCGCTTCGTTTTTTCAGCGCTTCGGTCAGATTTTTTTTAACAAACAGAAATCGGGCCGATATTTCAAAATTTTCGCCGTCTTTTTTCAGCATAACCGAGAAAGGCAACACAAGCAACAGGGCAATAATTCCCAAAACGCAGAGCAAAACAATACCGATAATTTTAAGTACCATCGTCTTGCCCCTCCTTCGAAAAAAACACCATGCCCATTTAAAACTATTATAACAAAAAAACAGCGACAAATCAATAAATAATAGAAAAAAGACGGAAATCGAAAAATTCGATTTCCGTCTTTGGACAGCAAACTGCAGGCTGTCGGCCGGCGAAATATTTTCCGACCGTCATTTTCCTTGATTTAATCATATATTTTGTTCAAAAATTCCTTGAGCCGCCTGTTTTGCGGATTACCGAAAATTTCGTCGGCGCTGCCCTGCTCGGCAATAAATCCGTCGTCCATAAATATGACCTTATCGGAAATTTCGGCGGCAAAGCTCATCTCATGGGTAACGATGACCATGGTGCGATTTTGCTCGGCAAGGCTCTTTATTACCTTCAGAATCTCGCCCGTAAGCTCAGGGTCAAGGGCGGAGGTCGGTTCGTCAAAAAAGAGAATTTCAGGCTCGAGGGCAAGAGCTCTCGCAATTGCTACTCGCTGCTGCTGACCGCCCGACAGCTCGCTTGGGAAATTGTCAAGCTTTTCCGACAGTCCCACCTTGGAAAGAATATCCCTTGCCTTTTTTTCGATTTCCTCCTTAACCGCGGCCTTTCCTCTTGTTTTCATTTCCTGCTTTTTAAGAAGCTCGGGAGCAAGAGTCACATTTTTTAGCACGCTGTATTGAGGAAAAAGATTAAATTGCTGAAAAACAAGGCCGAAATTGAGCCGCATTGCTCTGATCTCATTTTCGGAATATTTTTTCTGCCCCGAAAAATCGGCAAAGAGCTTTCCGTCAAGAAAAACACGGCCTCCGTCGGCCTTTTCAAGAAAATTGAGACAGCGAAGCAGGGTGGTCTTTCCGCTTCCCGACGAGCCGATAATCGACAGCACCTGACCCTTTTCAAGGTCAAAGCTGACATCCTTTAAAACCTCGGTCTTTCCGAAGGATTTTCTCATGTTTTTTACTTCAAGTATCGCCATGTCTGTCCTCCTCAGTTGCCGAAATAGGCGAGTTTTTTCTCAACCTTATTGAAAATCACGGTGAGCACTCCGCTGAACAACAGATAATAAACGCCGGTGAAGAAAAGCGGCCAAATCTGACCCGAAATGCCGTTCGAACCCTTCATAAAGGCCTGACCCGCCCAAATAACCTCCTGGAGGGCAATAATTCTCGCAAGAGAGGTGTCCTTAACAAGAGTGATTATTTCGTTTGCCATGGGCGGAACGATACGTTTAATCATTTGAAGCAGCGTTACCTTGAAAAAGATCTGGCTTTTTGTCATGCCGAGCACCATTCCGGCCTCCTGCTGACCGACAGGCACACCCTGTATACCTCCGCGGTATATTTCGGAAAAATAACAGGCGTAGTTTATGATAAAGGCAACCGACGCCGCAACAAAACGGCCGTCCTCGCCTCCGCCCCAAATGTTGTTTCCAATCATTCCGGGCATATAATAAATTATAAGCAGCTGAATCATAAGCGGCGTTCCGCGAATGATCCACACAATAATTTTAACAAGCGCGCTGAGCGGCTTGAATTTTGACATTGAGCCGAAAGAAATTATAAGTCCGAGAGGTATCGCCCCGAGGAGCGTAACGGCAAAAAGCTTGAGCGTTTGTAAAAATCCGGAGTTAAGCGCGCCGAAAACGGTGGGAAACTGCTGAATTATGGTCTGCATAAAAACATCCTTTTAAAACAAGATGAGCAGAGGACGAAATTTCGCCCTCTGCGGAAGATAATTATATTATTTAAAGCAATTACTTCTGCTCGATAACGGCAGCCTGAACTCCGTATTTCTCGGCGATCTTCTCGGTTTCGCCGCTCTCAAAAGAGGTCTTAAAGAACTCATTGAGCTTTTCGGTCAAATCCGAACCCTTTCTGAAACCAACTCCGTACTCCTCGCTTGTCAGCTTGGCGGTGTAGGTCAGCTCGGCATAACCGGTTCCCTCGCCGACCATGGCGGCAGCCATAAGGGAGTCGATGATTGCGGCGTCGCAGGTTCCGGCCTTAACTTCCATAAGAGCGGTGGCCTGGTCCTTGACCTCGGTGAACTGATAGCCGTTTGCCTCTGCAGCCTTCTGTCCTGCCGAGCCGCTTTCAACGGCGAATTTAAGATCCTTGCAGTCTGCGGCGGACTGATACTTGGAAACGTCGGCAGCTTTAACGATAACCACCTGCGCATTGTTGCAATATGCATTGGAGCAGCTCATTGCCGATTTAACCTCATCGTTAAGCGTCATGCCGTTCCATACGCAGTCGATGGATTTTCCGTCAAGCTCCATGGCCTTGTTGTCCCAATCGATTTCGGTGAATTCAACATCAACACCGATGCTCTTGGCGAAAGCCGTGGCCATATCCGCGTCAAAACCGATCCAATTGCCCGAGCCGTCCTGATAATCCATGGGTTCAAAATCTGTAATTCCCACAACAAGCTTGCCCTTTCCCTGTACATAAGAAAGGTCGCTGTCGGTCTTGGCGTCGTCATTCGATTTGCTGTCACTTCCGCAGCCGGCAAAACAAACGGCCATCATGGCAACGGCAAGCAAAATTGCAATAAATTTTTTCATTTTAATTTCCTCACTTCGATTTAATTTGTTATCGCTTTACTGTGATAAATTGATAATAGCATAAAGCGTTTGATTTGTCAAGTGATTTATAAAAATTTTCCCACATCAAATTCAAAAGACAATTTAGGGTGATGTTACTCGGCTAAAAAGACTGTAATAAGATTAAAATCAAATTGATCTTTCGCCGCCGTAAAACCATTACAAAAAGAATTATAACCTACAATGCCAGCAAAAGGGTGACATTAACATACGGAAAGGAATTTAATCATGTAAAAAATAAGTTCTGGTTCGGACAATAAAAAGAATTTGGTATAACGATGAAAATCATAAGACTACTTTTCCATTTTAAATATCCAATTGTTTGAATTACGCTGTATTTTGCAGTGGACAAACGCAAATGAAATATGAAAAAAATAATCCGAAGAATGTTATCTCTATAAAGTTTTTGATTGCATAACAGTCGCAATTTTTTTCGTAAATCTGCTTAAATCTTATCGATTATTTATCAGCAAAAAGCAGGACAAACAAAACACGCCGTAGCATTAGATGCAGTATGTTTTAAAAGAGAATATGTCTTATTCCGTTCAACATCGAATAACACTATAATCCGTTTATTTTCCCCTTAACGGCGAGCACGAAACACCGTCGAAGACAAAAAGAAAAAGCAACCGAAAATCAGTTGCTTTTCTTTGTGTTGGCATCGATCTATCTTCCCGGGCGGCTTCCCGCCAAGTATTGTCGACACCGATGAGCTTAACTACCGTGTTCGGGATGGGAACGGGTGGACCCTCATCGTCATAGACACCAACTTTTTCAGGTTACACCCTGAAAACTGAACAATGAGCGAAAGTAATGAGCTGAGAAGAAGTACAAGTGAGAATATCTTTGGTCAAGCCCTCGACCTATTAGTACTGCCCAGCTGAACGTGTCACCACGCTTACACTCGCAGCCTATCAACCCGGTAGTCTACCGGGGGTCTTACCAGATTACTCTGTGGGATATCTTATCTTGAGGTTGGTTTCATGCTTAGATGCTTTCAGCTTTTATCCAATCCGCACTTAGCTGCCCAGCTATGCCACTGGCGTGACAACTGGTGCACCAGAGGTGCGTCCATCCCGGTCCTCTCGT
>URYV01000130.1 GCA_900552285.1 uncultured Oscillospiraceae bacterium | reverse complement strand
CGGCTCTACGGCGCAGAGGTCACAATTTATAATTATTATGACACCGGAATGCTGACAAGGTGGAACATGTCCGAGGCGCAAATGAAAACCGCCATTGACGACTATGTTAACGAGGCGATAGAGTTTTATAAAGACTACGGAGTCGACATAAAAAAAGGCCCCACCGTACACATTGAAAGCATTGCCGACAAATGCACCGGCGCCTCAACAAACGCACAGCTCAACGCCAAATGCGAACACTATGCCTCAACCGGCGTCAATCATAAAGACAATCAAAATCTATACAAAACAAATTTTACCGAAAACTGTTCGGCTTTTTCTGCATCGGATCCGTTCATCCCGATTTTTTGGACGGGACATTTTACTTGGGATCCAACAGATTCACCCGATGATGTGACTTCAGATAACAGGGTTACCAACGGCGGTTTTTCATGGGGTGTTTTTAAAAAAGCAACGGGAATTATGATGCTCAACAACGGAGCTTACGGTTCCACTCCGCAAGAGTCCTTTTCTTCGGTGCAAAGGGTAAGGTTTACCGTTTTTCATGAACTCGGACACGCACTTTGCGGTTTGCCGAATACATACTGTGCCGGGGATGAAAAATCCGATAAAAAGTGCTCCAACCCGAATTGCGCTTATCATTATCCCGAAACTGGGTATAAAATAGAGTGTTTGATGACAAACGATTTTATGCAAAGTAAGGACAAAAGCGAATATTTTTGCGACGTCTGCAAAAAGGAAGCGGCACAAAATATTCCGAAACGGTTCTAAGGAGGAAACCACATGAAAACGAATAAGATTCTTTCTTTAATCATTGCTGTTTTTACGGCAATTTCTCTTTCTTTTTCCTCGTTTGCCATGACAGTCGGCGGCACTTCCTCTGCCGGTTCGGCAAAGCCGACAGTCGACGATCCTGCAATATACAATAATTCCGAAAAAGAAATAATCAATTTTTTCCAAAGTGAAGAAAACAAAGAAAAATATCCCGGCCTCTCGATATTTTGGAGCCGTGGTTTCTATCCTATACCCTATTGCAACAACGGCAGTCTTGTCATAGATTATCATAAAATTTACGAAAAGGCTATTCTTGAAAACGGAAGCGGTTACTCGGATATTCGGCTTGTTGAACCTCATGACTATCCGTACAAAGCGTTGGGATTTTCCATACTGCCCGTCGAAATAAATGACGGAGATACTCTTGAAACCGTAATTCAAAGAGAATATCCCTCCTTGGTATCAAGCATAGAAAAGACAGAAACATATAAAGGCAGGAAAATTGCCTCTTGGACAGGAAATCCGCAGGAATACACATTCAGCTCCGGTGTCTTCCTTTACGGAAAATATTTGATAGTTGTTGAGGCTCTCGGGACTTTAAGGGAAGAACCGTGGAAAAACGAATATCTTGACCTTTTCGAATTTAAGCACATCGAGCTGCCCGGAAATGTTTCGGCCGAAAGCGACCTTTATTACGGCGACATCGACCGCGACGGCAGAATAACTCCGGTCGACGCGCTTTTCGCCTTGCAGCTGTCGGTGTGGCACATCGGCAAATATCCGGTGCCCGAGCCCAATCCTTTTATCTCCTATAAGGAACCGGAATCCGAATTTAAACTTATCGGCGACGCGAACAAGGACAATATGATCGGTGTTTCCGACGCGCTGATGATTTTGCAGTATTCCGTCGGCAAGATAACCGCCTTTTAATCTTTGAATTTAAAACACAAAACTGCGCTCAAGCCTCGGGTTTGGGCGCTTTTTGCACGGAACAGTCGGTATAAACCGTCATACAAAAAACGATTTTAAAAAGCCAAAAAAGCGAAGGCTTTTTATAAAAACCCAAAAAAGCCGATAATGACAATGATAAAGATAAAGATAAAGATAATGTTAATGATACTGATACAGAAAATGATAATGAGTCCGCGGGACAATTCGGCGAGCGCGGCGGGACAGAGAGGAAAGATATTTTGATTGAACATTTTTCCTTTTTGTGTTATAATTAAAATATAATAAAATGTTTATCGGAGTGAAAAAAATGACCGAGCTTGAAAAAAATGCCCAAAACGGCCAGGCCGTGGGATTTATGCTTATAAAATCCGCCGACAAGAAAATTTCCGTCAAGGGTTCGCCCTACCTTGATATGGTTCTTGCCGACAAGGGCGGCGAAATCCCTGCGAAAATGTGGGATTATCAGGGCAGCGACGACGAATATAACGCCGGAGAAATCATAAAGGTCAAGGGGCAAATCGACAAATGGAAAAATGCAAGCCAATTTAAAATCGAGCGTATACGCCACACGGCGCCGCTTGACGACGTGGATATGTCGCAGCTGGTGGCCGCAACAAAGCTTGACCCGAAAGATATGCTTGCCGAAATAAAGGCGACGGTGGACGGCTTTTCCGACGAGGGACTTAAAGAGCTTGTGAACAAACTGCTCGACGACTGCGGAGACAAGCTGCTGATTTGTTCTGCCGCGCTGAGAATGCACCATGCCATGCGCGGCGGCCTTCTTTTTCACACCCTCTCCATGCTCCGTGTGGGCAAGGCGGTCTGCTCGGTTTATCCTTTTTTGAGAAAAGACCTTGTATATGCCGGAATTATCGTCCACGACCTGTTTAAACTCAAGGAAATAAGCTTCGCCGATACGGGACTTGCCTCGGAATATACGCCCGTCGGAGGGCTTGTGGGACACATTGTGGGCGGAGCCATAGACATCGGCCTTGCGGGCAAAGAGCTTGGCACCGACCCCGAAACGGTCATGCTGCTCGAGCACATTGTGCTCTCCCACCACGGTATTCCCGAATACGGCAGCCCCATTCCCCCCATGTTTCCCGAGGCCGAGGTCGTTTCCGCCATCGACCGTCTTGACGCCTCGCTCTTTGAAATGCTGGCGGCAATCGACGGAGTGGACAAAGGCAAGACCACGGGACGCGTTTGGGGTCTCGACCGCAAGCTCTACCGTCATCAGGACGACACCGAATATCGCCTTTCCGACGAAGAATAATGCAAAAACTGGTTCATTAAAACATAAAAAATGCCGTTCCTTTCGGGACGGCATTTGCTTTGCTCAAATTAAATTTATCAGCCGATGGGGTTGACGATGTTGCGCCAATCCATGTCGCCGCGCTCGAGGCCGTGAATAAGCACCTCGGCGGTGGCGATGTTGGTGGCGACGGGAACGTTGTGAACGTCGCAAAGGCGCAGAAGATTTGCGTCGTTGGGCTCAAAATCGCCCTTGGTCAGCGGGTCGCGGAAAAAGAGCAGAAGATCGATTTCGTCGCAGCCGATGCGGGAGGCAATCTGCTGGTCTCCCCCCTGAGGGCCGCTTAAATATTTCTGTATTTTAAGGCCGGTGGCCTCGGAAATGAGCTTTCCGGTGGTGGCGGTGGCGCAAAGACTGTGGCGGTTGAGAATTCCGCAATAGGCAATGCAGAACTGAATCATAAGCTCCTTTTTGGAATCATGTGCAATTAAAGCTATATGCATAAATAATCTTCCTCTCTGATTATTGTATTTTATATTCTCCGAAGATCGGGAAGGGGGATGTGACGGCCGCAGATACGGTCGGCAATGCGCTCAAAAGCGCCCCTGGCCGTTCCCCGTTTTAAACCCTCGCCCTTTTCGAGACAAAGCCTCATTTCGCCGCTCTCGGGGACGATTCCCGCAAGGGAAAGACCCACCGAATCGGTCAAAAGGTCAAGATCAAGCTTCTTTTCGCGGCAAAAGCCGTTTAAAACGAACTTGCAAACCGACGGCGAAAGCCGAGAAACAAGGCCGGCATAGGCCGCTGCGGCGCGGACCGACGCCGAATCGCTTTGCGTGACGCACAGCGAGATGATTTTTGAAAAGTTTTTTTCGACGGCCATGCGGCTGTCGACGGGGCAATCGGCAACGATAAAATCATACCTCGGGCAAAGACGGTCGATCCTCCTGACGCAGTCGGCAAGCTCCTTTTCCGAAAGGGAGGCCTTGCCCGCCGCGGCAAAGAACAAATTGTCCGAAACCTCCACGGCGACGTCGGAAAGCTCGGCGCGGCGAAGTGCAAAATCCGAAAGGTCGAAAACCGCCCTTTCCCCGCCCTCGAGGCATATGTCCGCGGTGCCGTATGGCATGGCAAAATCGCAAAGGAGGGTCTTTTTGCCGCTTTCGGCCAAGGTTTCGGCAAGGCAAACGGCAACCGCCGTCTTTCCGACTCCGCCCTTTCCCGAACCGACACAAATAACCTTACCCAAAGGCGTCTCCTCCGAATTTAGCACAATTTCACAAATTAAAACTTTTATAAGGCAATTTTATCATAAAAAACGCATTGTGTCAATCTTTTTGACCCTTCCTTTTTGAAACTTTTCGCAAAAACGCCCCGTTTTTTCAAATTTTCCGTCAAAATGACAGACATAAAAAGCTGTCGTTTTTTCTGTTTTAACATTTTGACAGCCGTTGTGCAATATACCCTAAAGTTTTCGCAATATTTGTGCTGTGTTTCGCTATATTTTTATTGACAGTTTCGGAAAAATAAGGTAAAATGCGGTTGAAAGGATAAAAACATATTTTCCGCATTTAATTTTGAGGTGAGTCCGATGTACAGATAGCTTTGCGGACGTTTTCTCCGCGCAATCAAAATGCCCCGAATGACAAACTTTCGAATGACAAAAAT
>URYV01000129.1 GCA_900552285.1 uncultured Oscillospiraceae bacterium | reverse complement strand
CGTAGCTTTGCTTATCGGCACCACCTTTGCATGGTTCACCGACACGGCAAGCACCGGAGTCAACAAAATTCAGTCGGGAAGTCTCGATGTCGAGCTTGAATACAGCACCGACATGGTCGAGTGGCAGCCCGCCGCAACCTCGACTAAGCTTTTCAGCGACAGCACCCTTTGGGAGCCGGGCGTTACCGAGGTTGTATATCTCCGCGTTAAAAATGCGGGAACTCTTGCTCTTAAATATACCATGGGACTTAATTCCCAGGTCGGTTTTGCAAACGGCGTGAATGTCAACGGCGACACCTACAACGTGGGCGACTATCTTAAAATGGGAACCGCAACGGTTGCCGAAAAGCTCGCCACCCGCGAGGAGGCTTGGGCGGCGGTTGCCTCGTCGGCCGACAAAATCAAAAACCTAAAGCCCTTTGTGGAGGGTATGCCCGTCCTTAAGGCAGGGGAGTCCACCGCTCCCATGGCTCTCGTAATCTATATGCCCACCGAGGTCGGAAACGTAGCCAACGCAGGCACCAAAGCCTCTTATGTATACCGTCTCGGCGTTGACGTTTATGCAACTCAGGCGGCGGTTGAAAGCGACAGCATCGACAATACATATGACGAAAAGGCACCCACCAAGTTCAAGGCCGTGTCCTCTTCAAGCGAGACTTTGGAGGTTAACGAAAATATTCAGGCAAACGGACGCTACGGCGTTGTTCAGACCGAAAGAAACGCAAACATCACGGTAAATGCGGATCTCTATGCCGTCTACACCAAGGGCGGCGGGCTCGGAGCCGCAATGGCGGTCAGCGCCGCGGGCAACAGCACGGTTACCCTTAACGGCGGCGATTACAGACAGGTGGGCGTTCCCGAAAACGACCCCTGCGACCTTATCTACGGCGACGGAAGCGCTCAGATCTTCATCAAGGGCGGTACCTTCAAGGCGGCTCAGCCCGAGCGCACTCTCAACTGCAAGGACGGCTCAAGCGCCAAGATCACCGTAAGCGGCGGTTCTTTCTATAAATATGATCCCTCTCACCCCACCCTCGGCGACAGCGAGGTCGTTGTGGCGGCGGGTTATCATGTCGAGCAGGACGGCGATTGGTTCAACGTCGTTGCCGACTGACGCAAAATCATAACGGATAAGACAGGGTTTCGGCCGATTTTCGACCGATTCCCTGTTTCTTTTTTGTTGAAAGCTTAAATGAAACGTGATAAAATGGCCAAAAAGGAGGGGTGAGCATGGAACCCGTTCAAATGTCAAAAGAGCCGAAGGGCTTTATCGACCTGCATCTTCATCTTGACGGGGCTATAACTCCGCAAATCGCAAAACGGCTGTGCGAGGTGCAAAAAATTTCTCTCGGTCTGACCGAAGGTCAGCTTGAAAGCAGCCTGACGGTGGGGGAGGACTGCAAAAACCTCAACGATTTTTTGCGGTGCTTTGAGCTGCCGCTTGCCCTTCTTCAAACCGAAACCGGCATCGAAACGGCCGTTTATGAGGTGCTTTGCGAGCAGAAAAGGCAGGGCGCCGTATATGCCGAGGTTCGCTTTGCCCCGCAGCTTCACGGCGAAAAAGGATTGACTCAGCGGAAGGTCATAAATGCGGCCCTAAAGGGGCTTGAAAAATCCGACATTCCCTCAAATTTCATCCTTTGTATGATGAGAGGAAAGGAAAACGTCAGACAAAACTCCGAGACCCTTGACCTTTGCGAAAAATATCTGACAAAGGAGCAGGGGGTCGCCGCCCTTGACCTTGCGGGGGCGGAGGGACTTTTTCCGACAGGAGATTACACCGAAATTTTTGCCGAGGCAAAAAGAAGAAAAATCCCTTTTACCGTTCATGCGGGCGAGGCGGGCGGCGCCGAGGACGTTATCTTAGCGGTAAAGGCGGGAGCCTCCCGCATCGGCCACGGGGTCAGAGCCGCACAAAGCGAAAAAGCCGTGAAGCTTTTGAGGGACAGCGGCGTTACCCTCGAAATGTGTCCGACCAGCAACCGCCTGACGGGAGCGTGTGACATGAAAAACTATCCCCTGAGATTTTTTGCCGAAACCGGGGTCGGGGTCACGGTGAACACCGACGACCCGGCCATCGAAAGAACAAGCATAAAACGGGAATTTGAATACGCGTCCGAGCTTTGCGCGCTTGATGGCTCTTTTCGTGCCGAGCTTTTGAAAAACGCCGTGCGAGCCGCCTTTTGCTCCGACGGCATAAAAGGGGAACTTTTGAAAAAGCTTTAAAACCGACAGCATATCCGTTTGACATACGGGTGCAAAGGTGATAAAATAAAGTGATAACACTCTAAAGAAAGAGGAATTGATATGAAAGACAAGACATTTTACATCACCACGCCGATTTATTATCCGTCGGGCAAGCTGCATATAGGCCATTCCTATACCACCGTTGCCGCCGACGCCATGGCGAGGTATAAGCGAATGCAGGGCTTTGATACCATGTTCCTCACCGGCACCGATGAGCACGGCCTTAAAATCGAGCAAAAGGCCGCCGCCAAGGGGGTCACTCCCAAGGAATATGTGGACGAAATCGTGGCCGGCATAAAGGAGCTTTGGAAGCTGCTCAACATCTCCAACGACAAATTCATCCGCACCACCGACGATTACCACGAAAAGGCGGTGCAGAAGATATTTGAAAAGCTCTATAAGCAGGGCGATATTTACAAGGGTCACTATGAGGGTCACTACTGCACCCCCTGCGAGGCTTTTTGGACCGAAACCCAGCTTAAGGACGGCAAATGCCCCGACTGCGGCGGCGAGGTTCACCTTGCAAAAGAAGAGGCTTATTTCTTCAAGCTTTCCAAATATGCCGACAGACTGGTGGAGTATTATGAGGCTCACCCCGATTTTATCCAGCCCATAAGCCGCAAAAACGAAATGATAAACAACTTTATAAAGCCCGGTCTTGAGGACCTCTGCGTTTCGAGAACCTCCTTCACATGGGGAATTCCCGTCACCTTCGACAAGGGTCACATCGTTTATGTTTGGATGGACGCTCTGTCAAACTATATCACGGCCATGGGAGCTTTCTCCGACGACGACAGCAATTTCAAAAAATACTGGCCGGCCGACGTTCATCTTGTGGGAAAGGAAATCGTCCGTTTCCACACCATTATTTGGCCCGCCATTCTCATGGCGCTTGATCTTCCGCTGCCCAAACAGGTCTACGGCCACGGCTGGCTGCTTTTGGAGGGCGGAAAAATGTCCAAGTCCAAGGGCAACGTTGTCGACCCGGTTGTGCTTTGCGACCGCTACGGCGTCGACGCAATACGTTATTTCCTGCTTCGTGAGGTTCCCTTCGGAGCCGACGGCGTTTTCACCAACGAGGCGCTTATTAACCGCATAAATTCCGACCTTGCAAACGACCTCGGAAATCTGCTTTCGAGAACCTCCTCCATGGTGGGTAAATATTTCGGCGGAAAGCTGCCCGAGGCACAGGCCGCCGGTGATTTTGACGACAGTCTTGCCGAGCTCGCCTCCGAGACAAAGTCCCTTGTGGAGGCAAGCATGGACGCCATGCAGTTCTCCACCGCCCTGACCGACCTTTGGAAGTTTGTTTCGCGAACCAACAAGTATATAGACGAAACCGCTCCTTGGGTGCTTGCAAAGGAGGAAAGCAACGCGCCGAGACTGGGCAGAGTAATGTATAATCTCTGCGAGGCGCTGCGCCACATTTCGATTATGCTTGCTCCCTTCCTCCCCGACACCTCCGACAAAATCGCCGCCGTGCTCGGACTTTCCGAGGAACAGCGCACATGGCAGTCGCTGGACAAATGGGGAGCCCTTTGCCCCACCGCCGAGATAGGCAAAACCGACCCGATTTTCCCCCGTATCGACGCCGCAAAGGAGCTTGCCGAGCTTGAGGCCGCAGAGGCCAAAACAAAGGCCGAAGCCAAAGCCGCAAACGAGGCGCAGAATGTCGCAAAGCTTTCGGAAATTTCCATTGAGGATTTTGCCAAAATCGAGCTTAAAGTGGCAAAGGTCGTCTGCTGCGAGCCGGTCAAAAAGGCCAAAAAGCTTTTAAAGCTCACCCTTGACGACGGCAGCGGAAAAGAACGTATCGTCGCCTCGGGAATCGCGCAGTATTACTCTCCCGACGATCTTGCGGGAAGAAACGTCATCGTGGTTGCAAATCTCAAGCCCGCCACCCTTTGCGGAGTGGAAAGCTGCGGCATGATTCTTGCGGCCGACAGCGGCGACGGAGTGAAGGTCATTTTTGCCGACGACGTTAATGTCGGTTCTAAAGTAAGATAACATTCGGCGCACCGATGGGAGGCCATTCCGTTTCGGTGCGCCTTTTTTGAGGTGATTATATGAAAAAATTAAATGATAAACAGAAAAAATTCATCGACGAGCTCATTTCAAAAATGACGCTTGAGGAAAAGGCAGGTCAATTAAATCAGCTTGCGCCCTCCTCTCTCGGCGGCTTTACGATTGACGAAGAGGAGCAGCAAAAGCTGCTTAAGGCCGGTCGTATAACGGAAGAGGACATCGAGCGGGCCAAAAATGCGCGTGAGAGTTTTAAGGAACAGGAGCAGTGGGTCAGAGAAGGGAAAATCGGCTCCTTCCTCGGGCTTTACGACCGCAGCGATATAGAGCATCTTCAGCGCATCGCAGTTGAGCAAAGCCGCCTGAAAATTCCGCTCATTTTCGGCTTTGACGTTATTCACGGCCACCGCGTTGTGGGACCGATTCCCCT
>URYV01000128.1 GCA_900552285.1 uncultured Oscillospiraceae bacterium | reverse complement strand
CAGACACAAAGCACAGCAGCCCCAGCACCAGCGTGCCAATGCAGCCAAAGCCGCACCGAGAAAATCGAAAGAAAACAGGTTTTCGGCATTACCTTTGAACAGGGAAGAAACGACTTTGAAATAAACGAAAAGCTGCTTGAAAATCTTGTTACGAAAAACAAGGAACTGCCCGAAAACGCAAAAAGAGACCTTATCATATCTCTTATCACCCTTAAATACACCCAGTCAAACTCGGTTTGCTTCGCCTTCGACGGGCAGGCAATCGGCGTTGGGGCAGGTCAGCAGTCGAGAATTCATTGTACCCGTCTTGCGGGCGGCAAGGCCGACACCTGGTTTTTGCGTCAGCATGATAAGGTTCTTTTTCTCCCCTTTAAGGCCGACATCGGCCGTCCCGACCGCGACAATGTCATCGACGGATTTATAAACAAAAACGAAGAGGACGTTTGCGCCGAGGGCAACTGGCAGAAATATTTCACCGTCCGTCCCGAGCCGCTCACCGACGAAGAAAAGGCCGAATATCTTTCGAAAATCGACGGCGTGAGCCTCGGCTCCGACGCATTTTTCCCCTTTTCCGACAACATCGAGCGGGCAAAGAAAAGCGGCGTGAAATATATCGCCCAGCCCGGCGGTTCGATACGCGACGATCTTGTTATCGAGACCTGTGACAAATACGGTATGGTGATGGCCTTTACCGGAATGAGACTGTTCCATCACTGATTGAGATTGGAGGATACCCTGAAATGAACTTTTTTGACGAGCTTAAAAATTACGATCCCGAGGTTTTCGCCGCCTGTGACGGCGAACTTAAAAGACAGCAGCATAATATCGAGCTTATCGCATCGGAAAATATAGTGTCGAAGGCCGTGCTTCTTGCGGCCGGCGGAGTGCTGACAAACAAATATGCCGAGGGGTACCCGGGAAAGAGATATTACGGCGGCTGCGGCTGCGTCGACGTTGTGGAAAACATCGCCAGAGACCGCGCCAAGGAGCTTTTCGGTGCCGAACACGCCAATGTTCAGCCTCACAGCGGCGCCAACGCAAATCTTGCGGTTTTCTTTGCGCTGCTGAATCCCGGCGACACGGTAATGGGCATGAACCTTTCCCAGGGCGGACATCTTTCCCACGGTTCCCCCGTTAACATTTCGGGCAAATATTTCAATGTTGTGCCCTACGGCGTCGACCCCGTCACCGAGCAGATCGACTATGACGAAATGGAAAAAATCGCGCTTGAGTGCAAGCCCAAAATGATAGTGTCCGGCGCCAGCGCCTATTCCCGCACCATTGATTTTAAGAGAATTCGCGAGATATGCGACAAGGTGGGAGCCTATATGATGGTCGACATCGCCCACATTGCGGGTCTTGTGGCCGCAGGGCTTCATCCCTCGCCAGTACCCTTTGCCGACGTTGTCACCACCACGACCCACAAAACTCTGCGCGGCCCGAGAGGCGGCATGATCCTCTGCAAGGAGCAGTATGCCAAGGCCATAGACAAGGCCGTTTTCCCCGGCGTTCAGGGCGGACCGCTTATGCACATAATCGCCGCCAAGGCGGTAGCATTCGGAGAGGCGCTCACTCCCGAATTTAAGGAATATCAGAAAAACATCGCCGAAAACGCCAAGGTGCTTTGCAGCGAGCTTATGTCCCGCGGTATCCGCATTGTGTCGGGCGGAACCGACAATCACCTGATGCTCCTCGACCTTACCGACAGCGGTCTGACCGGCAAGGAGCTTGAGGCCCGACTTGATGAGGTTCACATTACGGCAAACAAAAACACAATTCCCAACGAGACCCTTTCGCCCTTCGTGACAAGCGGACTTCGTATCGGAACCCCCGCCGTCACCTCGAGAGGCTTCGGAAAAGAGGAAATGGTGAAGATTGCCGAATTTATAAGCGACGTAATTACCGATTTTGACGGTAAAAAGGAGCAGGTGGCAAAGGATGTCACGGCTCTTTGCGAAAAGTTCCCCATTTATAACGATTGAAAATAACAAAGGAACGGTGGAATATGAAGGTTTTAGTAGTCGGCTCGGGCGGCCGTGAACACGCCATTATCAAAAAGATAAAGCAAAACAAGGACGTTGAAAAAATCTTTGCCCTCCCCGGAAACGGAGGAATGGAGCGGGACGCCGAATGCGTCGGCATCGGAGCCAAGGACATTGAGGCAATAGCCGACTTCGCCGAAAAAAACGGCGTGGATTTTGCGGTTGTGGCTCCCGACGACCCCTTGGTGCTGGGCTGCGTCGACGCCCTTGAAGAAAAGGGTATACCCGCCTTCGGGCCGAGAAAAAATGCGGCTATCATCGAGGGCAGCAAGGTTTTTTCAAAAAATCTCATGAAAAAATACGGCATTCCCACGGCAAAATACGAGGTCTTTTCCGACCCCGCCGCCGCCCTCGAGTATCTTAAAACCGCTCCGGTTCCCACCGTCATAAAGGCCGACGGACTTGCTCTCGGAAAGGGCGTCATCATTGCGACCGAGCGCGAGCAGGCCTTTGCGGCCGTTAAGGAAATCATGGAGGACAAAAAATTCGGCGACAGCGGAAACGAAATCGTAATCGAGGAATTCCTTGAGGGTCCCGAGGTTTCGGTGCTTTCCTTCACCGACGGAAAAACCGTTGTTCCCATGGTTTCTTCCATGGACCATAAGCGCGCTCTCGACGGCGACAAGGGACTTAACACCGGCGGAATGGGAACCGTCGCTCCAAATCCCTTCTACACCGAGACTGTTGCAAAAAGATGCATGGATGAAATATTCCTTCCCACAATAAACGCCATGAATGCCGAGGGACGCACCTTTAAGGGCTGCCTTTATTTCGGCCTTATGCTCACTAAGGACGGCCCCAAGGTCATAGAATATAACTGCCGTTTCGGCGATCCCGAAACACAGGTGGTGCTTCCCCTTATGAAAACCGACCTTTTGACCGTCATGAAGGCGGTTTGCGACGGAAAGCTTAAGGAAACTCCGGTGGAGTTTGAGCAAAAGCACGCCTGCTGTGTGGTTATGGCTTCAAAGGGTTATCCCACCGAGTATGAAAAGGGCTTTGAAATAACCTTCGACGGCGATGTTTTTGAAAATGTCTTTGTTGCCGGCGCAACCGCAAAGGACGGAAAGCTTTACACAAACGGCGGACGCGTTTTAGGTGTAACCGAAATCGGCGATACTCTTGAGAGCGCCGTTAAAAAGGCTTATGCGTCGGTTGAAAAAATTCACTTTGAAAATGCGTTTTTCCGCAAAGACATCGGACAAAGAGCCCTTTCGGCAAAGGAGGAAAAATAATGGTTTACAGAGTTTATGTCGAGAAAAAGAGCGAATATGCAAGCGAGGCAAAGGCGCTTCTTTCCGACGCCGTGACCCTTCTTTCGGTCAAAGGCCTTGAAAATGTCAGAATCATAAACCGCTATGACGTTGAGAACATAACTCCCGAGCTTTTTGACTATGCCAAAAAGACGGTGTTTTCCGAACCTCAGACCGACCTTGTGACTGACGAGATTGAGGGCGAGGGTACTGTTTTTGCGGTGGAATATCTCCCCGGACAGTTTGACCAGCGCGCCGATTCGGCCGCACAATGTATTCAGCTCATTTCCAAGGGCGACCGCCCCCTTATTCGCACCGCAAAGGTGTATATTCTCGAGGGAACGCTTTCGGAGGAGGGCGTGAACACCGTTAAAAAATATGTTATAAATCCCGTCGAGGCGCGTCAGGCATCTCTTGAAAAGCCCGACACCCTTGCCGTCAAATATGACATTCCAACCGAGGTCGAAACCCTTGTGGGATTTACCTCCCTCGACAAAAATGGTCTTGCCGATTTTGTGAAAAAATACGGGCTTGCCATGGACGAGGACGACATCGCCTTCTGTCAGGATTATTTTAATTCGGAAAAAAGAGACCCCACAATAACCGAAATCCGCATGATCGACACATATTGGTCGGATCACTGCCGCCACACCACCTTCCTCACAAATATTGATAATGTGAAGTTCGAGGACAAGCTCCTTGAAAATGCCTTTAACGAATACATCGCCATAAGAAAGGAACTGGGCCGCACAAAGTCCATATGTCTTATGGACCTTGCGACGGTTGGCGCAAAGTATCTTAAATCCAAGGGTCTTCTCGACAAGCTTGACGAGTCGGAGGAAATAAACGCCTGCACCGTTAAAATGGACGTGGAGGTGGAGGGCAAAACCGAAAAATGGTTGCTGCTCTTTAAAAACGAGACCCACAATCACCCCACCGAGATAGAGCCCTTCGGCGGCGCTGCTACCTGTATCGGCGGAGCCATACGCGATCCCCTTTCGGGGCGCTCCTATGTTTACGGAGCCATGCGCGTGACCGGAGCGGCCGACCCGCTTAAGCCCGTTTCTCAGACAATAAAGGGCAAGCTGCCCCAGCGCAAGCTTGTCACCACCGCCGCTGCGGGATATTCCTCCTACGGCAACCAAATCGGTCTTGCCACCGGAATAGTCGACGAAATTTACCACGACGGATATGCCGCAAAGCGCATGGAAATCGGCGCGGTCATAGCCGCCGCCCCCGAGGAAAATGTCAGAAGAGAACGCCCCGCCCCCGGAGATATTGTAATAATGCTCGGCGGAGCTACGGGACGCGACGGCTGCGGCGGAGCCACAGGTTCTTCCAAATCCCACACCGCCTCCTCTCTCGAGACCTGCGGCGCCGAGGTGCAAAAGGGCAACGCCCCCGAGGAACGTAAGCTTCAGCGCCTTTTCCGTCAGAAAAAGGTTTGCCGAATGATAAAAAGATGCAACGATTTCGGCGCGGGCG
>URYV01000127.1 GCA_900552285.1 uncultured Oscillospiraceae bacterium | reverse complement strand
GGTCACCTTTTCCGCCGCCGAGCGGAAGGGCGCGGTAACTGTGCCCATAATATCCGCCTGCGGCGACATTCTGCTGCCGAAAAAGGCGCATATTACCGAAACGGCTATAAGCGCCGCCGCTACGGCAACAATTATTTTAAACCCACGGCTGCGAAAGAAAAATCGCATTTTTCGCCCTCCAAAATTATTTTATCTGAAACGTTTACCGCGGCGGAAAACGTAGCGGTGCCGATGATGATGTTGGGGGGATCGCCGCACATGGTGCTGTCAGCCTCAAGCCGCTTTGCGGTGCCCAAAACCACGCAGTCAAGCGGGTTTGCCGCAACCGATACAGGCATGCCTGTTTCCTCGGCGATAAGCTCGGCAAAGCCGCGCAGCAGCGCGCCGCCTCCCGTGAGGGTTATGCCGCGGTCTATAATATCGGCGGCAAGCTCCGGCGGGGTTTTTTCAAGGGTAAGCCGCACGGTGTCAATTATCTGCGAAATCGGGTCCGCCATGGCGTTTCGCACCTCTTCCGACGTTATAATAACGTTTTTCGGAAGCCCGTCCACCTGGTTGCGCCCCTTAATTTCAACCGACGTCTCGTTATCGTAGGGCTTAGCGGAGCCTATATCTATTTTAATTTGCTCGGCGGTGCGCTCGCCTATAAGCAAATTGTGCTTTTTTCGCACATAGGCTATAATTGCCTCGTCAAGGTCGTCCCCCGCAATACGCACCGATTGCGCCGTCACGATATCTCCGAGGGAAATAACCGCGACCTCGGAGGTTCCTCCGCCGATGTCAACGACCATACTTCCAACTGGCTCATAAACGGGAAGCCCCGCGCCGAGAGCTGCGGCCATGGGCTCTTCTATAAGGTCGACGTCACGGGCGCCTGCCTGAACGGCGGCGTCATGAACGGCTCTGACCTCAACCTCGGTAACTCCCGAGGGAATACATACTATTACCTTTGCACGGGAAATGACCGTTCCTTTAACGGCGTCGCGTATAAATCTTTTAAGCATCGCGGCGGTCACGTCAAAATCGGCGATTACTCCGTCCTTAAGAGGCCGCACGGCCGCAATGCTGCCGGGGGTTCGGCCTATCATTTCCTTTGCTTCTCTTCCCACAGCGCGAACCGCGTCGTTTCTGACATCGACCGCGACGACCGACGGCTCACGCATCACGATACCTTTTCCTTTGATACAGACAAGCGTGTTTGCCGTACCCAGATCAATTCCGATTTCCCTTGTAAACATGGTTTGCTCCCCAATACAATTTTTTTATATCAAAACAGACTTTTCATTCATAGATACATTGACATTATAACGCAAATACCCTGCTTATACAATGCTTTTTTTGAGTTTTTTAAGATTTTTTATGTAAACCTTTTTTGCACACAAAAAGCCCTCCGCAAAAACGGAAGGCTTAAAAATCAATAAAGCTCTTTTTCCAAAATATCCGCAGCAATTTTCACAAGCTCGGCGCAGGGACGTTTTTTATAATATCCCGCAGTACGCTCGTCGGGAATGTTTCCGACGCATTTTCCGCTGCACCCTGCTCCCTCAAGAAGTTCTCTGCAAATTATGCTGCCGTTTTGCTCCTTAAAATCGGCCGCAAGCTTTTGAATGAGTGCATAATGAGCGCTTTTTGCGGCTCTGTCGCAAGGGTCGGAATAACCGCATTTAATCCCCGCAACCATGAATGAACCGGTAACAGCTCCGCAGACCTCTCTCATGCGGCCCATTCCCCCTCCGAAGGATGAGGAAAGCCTTATGAGACTGTCGAAGTCGACGTCAAGATCATCGGCAAAAGCGCCTACCACGGCTTGTGAGCAATTATAACCTTTGAGAAAAAGTTCTTTTGCCTTTTCCCCTCTTGTCATAGCGTTTTTTCCACCTTGTCGGCCATTTTGTCAAGCCAATTACCCTCGAAAAGCTCAATGGCTCCCTTGTCGCAGGCGGCGGCAAGCTTTTGATTCATGGGAATTTCGCAAACTGTATCAATGGAAAATTCTTTTGCGGTTTCGTCGGCCTTGTTTTCACCGAAAATATAGTGCTTTGAACCGCAGTCGGGACACTCGAAATACGCCATGTTCTGAACAAGTCCGAGAACGGGAACATCCATAAGCTTTGCCATCTTAACGGCCTTTTCCACAATCATGGAGACAAGGTCCTGAGGAGATGTAACAACGATAATTCCGTCAACGGGAAGTGACTGGAATACGGTCAGCGGAACGTCGCCCGTTCCGGGAGGCATATCGACAAACATAAAGTCGACATCGTTCCAAATAACCTCGTTCCAGAATTGCTTGACAACACCGCCGATAACGGGGCCTCTCCAAACTACGGGGTCGGAGGGGTTTTCAAGCAAAAGATTTATGGACATTACTTCAATTCCGGTCTTGGTATTCACGGGATAAAGACCGTTGTCGTCACCGGTTGCATGTTCGTTAAGCCCGAAAACGGCGGGAATTGATGGGCCGGTTATGTCGGCGTCAAGCACGGCGGATTTATATCCTCTGCGCTGCATTGATACGGCCATAAGCGAGGTGACAAGAGATTTTCCCACGCCGCCCTTGCCGCTCACCACTCCGATAACCTTTTTTATGTGGCTGAGCTCATGAGGCTTTTCTTTTTCGATTACGTTTGCACGGCTGTCACAATCGGCATGGCAGCTTGAACAATCATGTGTACATTCGCTCATAATATTATCTCCCTTCGGGTTTAAAACCCCGATTTTTTATATTCCTTGCCCTCTTCAACATATTTAAGGGCATTTTGACGATTGCTTTCGGTGCCTTCGGCGTCGACCTCTTTTATGACCTTGGCGGGGCAACCGACAAGCAAAGAATTTGCGGGGATTTTCTTGTTTTGCGTAACCGTCGCGCCTGCGCCAATTATACAATTGTCGCCAATCTCGGCTCCGTTCAAAATCACGGCTCCCATGCCCACAAGCACATTGTTTCCGATTGTGCAGCCGTGGACAATTGCTCCGTGCCCCACGGTGACATTTTTGCCTATTTTAACGGGAAAGCCCGTGTCGACGTGCACAACGGCATTGTCCTGGATATTACTTCCCTTTCCGACATATATGCTGTCGGTGTCCCCGCGGACAACAGCGCCAAACCAAATGTTTGCGTCGTCCTCAACCGTTACATCGCCGATAATGACGGCGCTTTTCGCCGCAAAGGCTTTTTCCGATATTTTTGGCTGTTTCACGATCAATTTTCTCCCTCTGCAAGCTGACGTCCCATAAGCACGCCCATAACCGACGCCATCATAAGACCTCTCGTCCAACCGCTTGAGTCGCCGAGGCAATGGAGTCCCTTGACGTTAGTATTGAACTTTTCATCCATTTTGATACGGTTGGAATAAAATTTAAGCTCGGGTGAATAAAGGAGCGTTTCGGTGGAAGCAAATCCGGGCACGACGTGATCCATGGCCTGTATAAAATTGATAATGTTGACCATGGCGCGGTAAGGCATTGCGGCGGTTATGTCGCCTGCAACCGCATCGGGCAGCGAAGGACGGAGATTGGAGTGTGAAAGTTCCTTTTCCCATGTTCTTTTTCCGTCGAGAATATCTCCGAAACGCTGAACAAGGATGTGCCCCGCACCGAGCATATTGGTCAGCTCGCCCACCTTTTGTGCATATTCAATGGGCTGATTGAAGGGATAATTGAAATTATGGGAGCAAAGAATAGCAACATTTGTGTTGCCGGATTTTTTGTCCTTGTATGAGTGTCCGTTGACAACGGCAAGGTCGTTATCATAATTTTCCTGGCTGACAAAACCGCCGGGATTTTGGCAGAAGGTTCTGACCTTGTTTTTAAAGGGCTTGGGGTAACCGATAAGCTTGGACTCGTAAAGAACGTCGTTGACCTTTTCGATAACCTCGTTTCGAACCTCAACTCTGACGCCGATGTCAACCGTTCCGGGCTGATGGGCGATGTTATGCTCGGCGCAGATTTTTTCAAGCCATTCGGCACCTCTGCGTCCGGTGGCAATAACCGTCTGCTTTGCGAAAATTTTGTGAGAATCGTTCTTGCCGGTTATGTAAACGCCCTTGCAGGTGTCTCCGTCGAGAATAATGTTGGAACATTCATATCCGAAAAGAATTTCCACGCCGTTGTTCTGAAGCCAATGCTCAAGGGCAAGATAAAGCTCCTGCGCCTTTTCGGTTCCGAGATGGCGTATGGGACAGTCGACAAGCTTAAGTCCCGCCTGAATGGCTCTTTTTCTGATTTCCTTGACTTCTTCGGTGTTTTCGATACCCTCAATGTGCTCGTCGGCACCGAATTCAAGATATATCTTATCGGTATAATCAATGGTTTCCTGGGCAAAATCCTCGCCGATAAGCGTGGGAAGGTCGCCGCCCACCTCATAGCTCAGTGACAGCTTTCCGTCGGAAAAGGCTCCTGCGCCCGAAAAGCCCGTCGTAATGTGACAGTAGGGCTTGCAGTTCATACATTTTTTTGTCTTGGCTTTGGGACAGCTGCGTTTTTCAATCGACTGACCCTTTTCCACGATGATAATTTTCTTTTTCGACCCTTTTCTCAGCATTTCAATGGCGGTAAAAATTCCCGCAGGGCCTGCACCGACGATAACAACGTCTGTATTCATAAAAAATGATGTCCTTTCGGCGGGTCATAGTTTTTTGTAACCACAGCCAAATTATATTATACCCTTTTTACGCATAATTGTCAACCGTTTAACAATCTTGACGAATAACAGCAAAAATCCCCGCCGCAAAGACTCATAAATCAAACAGCCTTTACGGCGGGCTTTCGGTGTTTATTTCGTAGTCGGCGTGCTCTCGATGTTGCT
>URYV01000126.1 GCA_900552285.1 uncultured Oscillospiraceae bacterium | reverse complement strand
ATACATAACGATATGTGTTACCCTGCGATATGTATGGCGGGACAGCAGCTTTACGCCCTTAAATGCGGTGATTTCGACCCTCACAAGTCTGCGCTTATTCAGTTTCAGACCGGTGGGGGTTGCCGTGCGTCAAACTATATTTGTCTGCTCCGCAAAGCACTTAAAAACATGGGAATGGAGTATGTACCCATAATTTCCTTAAGCTTTACGGGAATCGAAAAATACAGCGGATTTAAAATTACTCCGCTTATGCTGCTTTCGGGTATAAGATCTCTTGTTTACGGGGATATGCTCATGCTGCTTAAAAATCAGACTCTCCCCTATGAAGTCAACAAGGGCGATACCGACAAAACGGTCAAGAAATGGATTGATATTCTGACCGAGCAATTCCGTCATAAAAAGGGGCTTACCTCAAGAGCTATGAAGAAAAATCTCGAGGGAATCGCCGCCGACTTTGCCGCAATAAAGAGAGAAAAGAAAAATCTTAAAAAGGTCGGAATAGTGGGTGAAATATACGTCAAATATTCCTCCTTCGGAAACAACAATCTTGAAAAGTTTTTGCTTTCACAAAATTGCGAATATATGGTTCCGGGTGTGCTCGGCTTTTTCCAATATTGCTTTTCGAACATCGAAACCGACCATAAATATTACGGCGGAAGCAATTTTGTGCTGCTTGCCGGCAAAACTGCCGAAAAAATGGCCGACGGCTGGGAAAAGCTTATGATTGACGTGCTCAAAAAATATCCCGAGTTTACTCCCCCGTCCTCCTTTTCCGACATAAAGAGGACTGCCGAGCGGGTTATTGACAGAGGAGTCAAAATGGGCGAGGGTTGGCTGCTTCCGGGGGAGGCTGCGGACCTTATCGAAAAAGGATATAACAATGTTATTTGCGCCCAGCCCTTCGGATGTCTGCCCAATCACATTGTCGCAAAGGGTACCGTAAGAAAGCTCCGCGAGCTTTATCCGAAGGCCAACATATTCCCCATTGACTATGACGCAGGTGCCTCAAAGGTCAATCAGGAAAACCGCATTAAGCTTATGCTTTCAATGGCGGATGACGAAAGGAAACCGAAAAATTGAAGAAATTAGGATTGGACATCGGCTCGACCACAATGAAGTGTGTGTTGATTGACGAAAACGAAAAACTGCTTTTTTCAAAATACATAAGACATCAGGCCAAAATTGCTCAAACGGCGGTTGAAATTCTCGGTGAGGCCGAGAAATACTGTCGCGGGGAAAAGGTCGGCGTTTCCATGTCCGGCTCGGCGGGAATGGGTGTCAGCGAAAAGCTTGACATTCCCTTTGTTCAGGAGGTTTTTGCCGAAAAGATTGCCGTGAACGCTTTGAATCCCGGAACCGATGCCGTTATAGAGCTCGGCGGCGAGGACGCAAAAATTCTTTTTCTCACCGGCGGATTTGAAATGCGCATGAACGGCACCTGCGCGGGCGGAACCGGCGCCTTTATCGACCAAATGGCTTCGCTTATGAAGGTTACCCCATCTGAGATGAATGAGCTTGCAAAGTCTCATGAAAACACCTGTGTAATTGCTTCCCGCTGCGGAGTTTTCGCAAAATCCGACATTCAGCCTCTTTTAAATCAGGGTACGAGACGGGAGGACATTTCGGCGGGAATATTCAAGGCGGTGGTCAATCAGACCATTGCGGGTCTTGCCCAAGGCAGGAGCATAAAGGGAAAAATTCTTTATCTCGGCGGGCCGCTCACCTTTTTGTCCGAACTTCGCAGCTCTTTTGACGAATCTCTCGGCACCAAGGGAATTTGCCCGGAAAATTCTCTTTATTACGTTGCTCTCGGAGCGGCATATTCCGATGTTTACAGGGAAATGAGTCTTGACGAGCTTTGCGGTCTCTTTTCGAAAAGTCCCTCGGCGTCGGGATATGTTCATTCGGCTCCGCTTTTTAAAAACAAGGATGAATATGAACTTTTTAAACTGCGTCATCAAAAGGCGTCGGACGGCATAAAAGAAATAGACCGTCCGAACGGCCCAATGTGTCTCGGCGTGGACGCGGGCTCGACCACGGTCAAAATTTTGTTGATCGATAAAGAAGGAAACATTTTCCGTCCCTTTTATGCCTCCAACGACGGTGATCCCGTAACCGCCGTTAAAAACTATTTAAATGACATATACCGCGATTTTCCCGATATTGAAATTGCCTCGTCCGCTTCGACTGGATACGGCGAGGAGCTTGTTAAAAACGCTTTCGGGCTTGATTTCGGAATCATTGAGACGGTTGCTCATTTTACTGCGGCAAAAAAATTCCGACCCGATGTTGATTTTATACTCGATATAGGCGGACAGGACATAAAGTGCTTTCACATCAGAAACGGAGCAATAGATAACATTTATCTCAACGAGGCCTGTTCCTCAGGCTGCGGGTCGTTTTTGCAGACATTTGCAAGCGCTCTCGGCTATACAAGCGAGCAGTTTGCGAAGCTCGGCCTTTTTGCCGACGCGCCCGTTTCTCTCGGTTCCCGCTGTACCGTTTTTATGAACAGCGCCGTCAAACAGGCGCAAAAGGACGGAGCAAGCGTGGAAAATATCGCTGCGGGGCTGTCTGTAAGCGTGGTTAAAAATGCGCTTTACAAGGTTATAAGGTGTTCCTCGGCCGACAGTCTCGGAAAGAACATTGTGGTTCAGGGCGGCACCTTCCTTAACGACTGCGTACTGAGAGCCTTTGAACAGGAAATCGGACGTGAGGTTATCCGTCCGAAATATGCTCCCATTATGGGTGCCTACGGCGCGGCGCTTTATGCCATGAATAACGCGAGCGGAAAATCCTCCGTTTTGAACAGTCGGCAAATGGCGGAATTCAAACATGAGGTTAGGTCGGTCAAGTGCGGAAAATGCACCAACAACTGCACATTGACGGTGAATTCCTTCGGAAACGGAAGAAAATATATAGCGGGAAACCGTTGCTCCCGTCCCGTTTCGGGCGGAAAGCTGAGGGAAAAGCTCGATATTTATGAATATAAGCTTTCGCTTTTAAAGAAATATTCCGACAAGGAATTTGAGTCTGATAAAAAGACTGTGGGTTTGCCGCTTGGGCTTAATATGTATGAGCTGCTGCCTTTTTGGAGCACTTTTTTGGGGATCAGCTCGAACCGTTCCGCGAGAGCGCAAACGGCCTCGTTTTTCTTCGACTTGCCGTCATAGCGGCAGGGCGTGCCGAGCAGGCACGCGCTCACGAGCAGCTTCGGCTTCATCGTCCTACCTCCAGCGGTGCTCCGTTAAGCTGCGCGAGTACGAGCGTGTCGCCCTCATACTTGAGCTTGAGCGAGAAAAACGGCTCGTCCTTGTCGAGCAGCCGCAGGAAGATCTTGTCGCCCTCCCAAAGCCTGAGCTTCAAAAGCTCGCTCTTTTTGATCCATGCCAGCTCGCCCTCGTCGCACTCCTTCGGCGTGCCGGTCCAGCCGTCGGCGGTGAAGAGGTGCATATACTCCGTCTCGTAGCGATCGGAGACGAAGGTCACGAGACCGCGGTAGCGCCAGCGCGTGAGCGTCAGACCAGTCTCCTCCCGCGTTTCGCGCAGGGCGCAGTCCTCGGGCGACTCGCCGTCCTCAAATTTGCCGCCCACGCCGATCCATTTGTCGTGGTTGAGGTCGTTCTCCTTTTTCGTGCGGTGCAGCATCAGATATTCGTCGCCGCGCTCGAGATAGATGAGCGTCGAGTTGACGGCGCGGAAGATGTTCGTTCCCATGGCGTGCCTCCTTGCATTTGCTTGCCCATAGTATAAAAGCGCGGCGGCGAAAATGCAAGCGCCGCGGACAGGCAAGTTTCCGCCCCCGCGCGCATACCCTTGCCTGACAGGGACAAACGCACAGGGAGGTAGCGCAATGGATGTGAACGGAAGGGAATATCTGGCCCGTATGGCAGAGCTGTTCGATCTGCCCGCCGACGTGGCGGCGGGACTGAGCCACATGGAGCTGCTCGGCGACCGACAGCTCCTTTTGGAGGGGCACGAGGGCCTGCTCGCCTACGGCACGGAGCTCATCGACGTGAGCGTGGGCGGCGCGGTGCTGCGCGTGACCGGCGAGGGGCTGACGCTCAAAAGCATGACCGAGCGCGAGGTGCGCATCGGCGGACGCATCGACGGCGTTGAATTTCTGCGGTAGGGAGGAGGGAGAGAACCATGGATCGTACAGCCCGACTGCTGCGCGGCACGCTGCGCGTGCGCGTGGAGAGCGCCTTTCCCGAGCGGGTGCTCAACCTCTGCGGCGCGCACGGCATCGCCTTTTCCGACCTCCGATGGGAGAGCGCGAGCGCGCTGTCCTTCACTGTCCGTGCCGCCGAGCGAAAAAAGCTCGAACGGCTCCTCGCGCCGCTCGACGCCGCGCTGACCGTCGAGCGCGCGGCGGGCGCGCCCTTTTTCCTGCGCCGCTTCCGTCGCCGCTATACGCTGATCGCAGGGCTGGCGCTCATGCTCGCGCTGTTCTTTGCCAATTCCTTCTTCATCTGGGATTTCGAGGTCAGCGGCAGCGAGACCGTCCCGACGGAAAAGATCCTGCGCGTGCTGGAAAAGCAAGGGCTGCGCCGCGGCAGCTTCGCCTACTCCTTCCGCCCGCAGGACATCTGCAACCGCGCCCTGCCGGAGCTGCCCGAGCTTGCGTGGCTGACGGTCAACGTCCGCGGCTGCCGCGCCTACGTCAGCGTGCGCGACCGCGTGCCCAAGCCCGAGCTGGCGGACGACCGCACGCCCACGAACGTCGTCGCGAAGCGCGACGCCCTCGTCACCGAGGTGCGCGCTTACGACGGCAGGGCAATGGTAGTTTCATGATAGCATAAATCAACATTATTACAACCACTATAC
>URYV01000125.1 GCA_900552285.1 uncultured Oscillospiraceae bacterium | reverse complement strand
ACCACCTATACCAATGTCCGGCTGTATGGCTACGCGCCCTTCTATGCCACCGACCTGAACCTGGAGTGGACCTCCTCCGACGAGTCCGTGGTCACTGTTGAGCCCAACGGCGAGGGCGATGACATGCAGCAGTCGGCAATCGCTCTTGCCACCCGCCACAACGTGCCTTATATCGAGCTTAACGACCATGTTGAGGATCTTCTTTCCCGCTTCGGCAACCGCCAGCTGGGCGACACCGTCAAGCGCGTGGGCAACGACCTCAACCGCAAGCTCAATCCCAACGACCGCATTATCGGCGCTCTCAATATGTGCGTCGAGCAGGGCGTCACCCCCAAATATATCTGCCTTGCCGCCGCAGCCGCAATGAATTTCAAATATGACGAGGTTTCAAAGAAACCCGCCGAGGAAATCCTTGCCGAGGTCTGCAAGATTGATAAAAATTCCGACGCAGGCAAGCTCATTCTCGAGTATGATGCCGCAATTAAGAGCGGAAAGACCGTCGAAGAGCTTTTCAAAATGATGAAATAAGCTTACAAAAAAAGAAATACGCCTTGACATTCAAGGCGTATTTTTTATTTTATGGCAATTATTTTGACGGGGTGTCAAGCAGGCGGCCGTGAGCCTCGGCCTTTTGCTTCGACTTTTTAAAGAGCACAAGGAAGGCGGCAAACTCGGCCATAAAGGTCAGCACCCAGGAAATCGGGTAGGACACAAAGAGACAGGAGGCGTTGTGGAAAGCCGGATCCTGAAAAATCGTGTATATCCACACTATTCGCATGACGCATACGCCGGCAACGGTTATTATCATGGGGGCTACCGACGAGCCCATACCTCTTAAAATTCCCGTCATGACGTCCATAAGGCCGCAGAGAAAATATGGCAGGCAGACAAAGGAAAGACGGAGCACCCCTTCGGCAATGGCGTCGGGAGAGTCGGTTATGTAGATTTTAAGAAGGGCGGGCGAGGCAAGATACATGGAAACGCCGCATACGATTCCCGTCACGGCCACCGATGAAAGGGCGATGAGCATAATCTTTTTTATGCGGTCGAATTTTGCCGCGCCGAAATTTCTTCCCACAAAATTAAGCGCGGTCTGGTGGAAGCTGTTCATGGTGAGGTAAACAAAGCCCTCAAGATTTGCCGCCGCCGCATTGCCCGACACGGCCACAGAACCGAAGGAATTTATCGACGACTGAATTATGACGTTGGAAATTGAGAAAAGCGAACCCTGTATTCCGGCGGGCAGCCCTATTCTCACTATCTTCGCCAGCGGCTTCTTATAAAACCGCATTTTTGAAAGGTAAAGGCGGCAGTCGTCCTTTCTTTTCATAAGGGCGATAACCACAAGAAGGGCCGACAGCGTTTGGGAAACCGAGGTGGCAATGGCCACTCCGGCGACGTTCAGGTCAAAGAATTTGACGAAAATATAATTAAGAATTATGTTGAGCACGCCGGCAATCGACAGATAAATAAGCGGCCCCTTGGTGTCTCCGGCGGCGCGGAGAATTGCCGAACCGAAGTTATAAACCATTCCGCCTATCATGCCGCAGAAATATATCTCCATATAAATCGACGAAAGGTCGATGACGTCGGCGGGAGTGGCCATCATTTCGAGAAAATTTTTTGAAAAAAGCACGCCGATGACGGTGAGAAAGGCTCCGCCGAGAATTGCCGTGGGAATGGCGGTGTGAACCGTTTCGAAAACCGTTTTGCTTTTTTTTGCGCCCAGCGCGTGAGCCACCGACACGCCGGCGCCCACCGAAAGACCTATAAACAGGTTGACAAGCAGATTTATAAGCGCACCCGTGGCGCCCACCGCCGCAACCGACAAACTTCCGCAGAAATTTCCCACCATTATAAGGTCGGCGGCGTTAAAAAGCAGCTGCAGAATTCCCGTCAGTATTATTGGGACGGTGTATAAAATCATTTTTTTAAAAAGACCGCCTTCAAGCATTGGGTCGCTTTGACGGTTTTGCTGCAAGGTATTTTCCGACATATTTTATTTCCTTTTTATATTTATTTTACATATAAAATTCTATCACACAAAATTTTTCTTTTCAAGACCGTTTTGTGCAGTTTTTATTTGAACGCTACCCTTAAAATTTATGAAAAATAACCACTTTTGAGCCTTCATTTTGCGGCCGATTTTCGGGGGAATTTACTTGCTTTTTACAGCCATTTGTGTTATTATTGTATACATAAAAATATATTTTGGGTTGATAGCGGAATTTTTAAATTTGAACGGAATTTTTTTGGCCGAAAATTTGAAAAAAGAAAGAAAAAAGCCTGTATTTTTGATTTGCGCCCCTTTAAAAAATCCCTTCGGGCGCCCCATTTAATTTATAAAAAAAGGAATGAGAATGACGGATGAACACATTTGAAGAGGTATGGGAAAACGTTTGCGATTATTGTAAGGATGAAATTTCCGGAGTGGCATATAACTGCTGGATAAAGACGCTCTCTCCGGTCAAGCTGCACGGCAAGGTGGCGGTGGTTTCGGCCCCCACGAAATATCAGCGGGATTTAACCGAAAGTCACTATAAGGAGCTGCTCGAGCGCGCCTTTTCCGAGGTTTTCGGATTTCAGGTGTCGGTGGAGGTTATTTCCGAGGAGGAAAACGCTCCCGCAAGACCCGAGCCCGAAAATATCACCGAAACCTTCACCTTTGACAACTTTATCGTCGGCCCCTCCAACGATTTCGCCCACGCGGCGGCGGTGGCCGTGGCAAAGAACCCCGGAAAGCAGTATAATCCCCTTTTCATATACGGAAAGCCCGGCCTCGGAAAGACCCATTTGCTCAACGCCATTAAAAACTATGTTTCCGAGCACAATCCCGGATTTAACATAGTTTACACCCAGGGCGAGGCCTTTGCAAACGAGATAATCGACGCCATCCATTCGGGCAGCACACCGGATTTCCGCGAGAAATTCCGCAACACCGATATGCTTTTTGTGGACGACATTCAGTTTATCGCCGGCAAGGATTCGACCCAGACCGAATTTTTCAACACCTTCAATTCCCTTCACGAGGCCGGAAAGCAGATCGTGCTGACCTCCGACCGCCCCCCAAAGGAAATAAACTCCCTCACCGAGCGCCTTCGTCAGCGCTTTGAAATGGGACTTCTTGCCGACATTAAGGAACCCGACTACGAAACCAGGGTTGCGATCATCCGCAAAAAGGCCGAAGAGCTTAATTTTGAGATGTCCGACGCCGTGGCTCAGTGCATCGCAAATCAGATCAAGACCAACGTACGCCAAATCGAGGGCGTGCTCAACAAGCTCATGGCCTATACCAATCTGACCAGCGAAAAGCCCTCCATTTTCAATGTCATCACCGTCATAAACGAAATTCGTCGCGACGAGGTGGACAATACCATAACGGTGGAGAAAATCATGGACGCCGTTTCCAACGCCTATGACGTCACTCCCGCCGACATATGCTCCAAAAAGCAGCACATGGAGATTTCCAACGCCCGCCACATCGTCATCTACATAGCAAGCCAAATGACCGGCATGACCCTTAAGCAGATCGGCGAGAAAATAAACCGCAACCATTCCACCGTTTCGGCCTCCCTTAACAAAATGGAAAAGGAAATGGCAAAAAATCCGAGACTTCGCGCCAACATCGAGGACATCATGAAAAACCTCAAAAACGAATAATAAGTTTTCAACACGGGCTGAAAAAACAGCCTGCTCAAAGCGACTCTTCTTTCCGCGCTTTCGGCCCGAATTTGTTTAAATCTTTTTTAAAGCCGAGCAAAATCAAGGCTTGCGTACGGTTTAAGGTTTTTAAAGCCTGTTGAAAATATTTTTCGTTTTTCGGTTGCACAAGGTTACATAATACCTTTATTTTTCGACACAAATTTTGAAATGTTTTAACTTTCAACTTTCAAAACTTTTTAACGGTTTTATCTGTTATCTTTTTAAAAGATTTTCCGACATTTTTTTGACAGCCCGCTTTCGGCTTTAATGCTCGGACAAGACGTGATTTCAACACTTTGACAGCCCCTATTACTCTTACTGAATTAAACTTATATTACTTAAGGCACAAACCCGAAAAATTTTCCTTTGTGTCCCAAAATTATAACGGAAGTGAAATTATGAAGCTTATATGTGAAAAAAATAAACTGACCGAGGCCGTTTCCAAGGTTCAGATTGCCACCGTTTCCTCCTCCCTTCCGGCCCTTGAAGGAATTTTCTTCGACTGCAAGGACGGCTACCTCACCCTGACGGGTTACAACCTGGAAATGGGAGTGACCGCCGCAGTTGAGGCAAAGGCCGAACAGGACGGACAAATCATAATGTCGGCCAAGTATTTTTCGGAAATAGTGCGTAAAATCCCCGGAAACACCGTTTCCATCGAAACCGACGATAAATATATATGCACAATAAAAAGCGGAGAAACCAAGTTCTCCATAATCGGTATGCCGCCCGAGGAATATCCCGACGTTCCCACCGTGACGGGGGGAGACGGCTTTGAAATCGAGGGAAATCTTTTTGCCGGCATGATAAGGCAGACCCGCTTTGCCGTGGCAAAAAAAGAGGATAAGCCCATTTACAACGGTATTTGCTTTTCCCTTGGCGGCGGCGAGATAACACTTGTCGCGCTGGACGGCTACCGCCTTGCAATCAGAAAGGAAAAAATCGACTTTGACGGCAACCTTAAATTCGTCGTGCCCGAAAAGACCCTGAGTCCAGCTTTTCAGCCAGAACGGTTTCCAGATTGTATGCCCAAATGTCAATGGAGCGATCTTCCAGCATCAGCTTGAAAGAGTAGCGTACCTCCCTGGGGGTAATGGCATCCCCCGTGGATGATAAAAATATTGGACTAA
>URYV01000124.1 GCA_900552285.1 uncultured Oscillospiraceae bacterium | reverse complement strand
AAAAGTTTAGCTAGAGAAGAAGCAAATATGATTGCTCCAGAGAAGCGCCGCCGCCGGTGGAAATGTGGGTCATCTTGTCGGCAAAACCGAGCTTGACAACCGCAGCAGCCGAGTCGCCGCCGCCGATGATGGAAATGGCGTCGGAATCTGCAAGAGCCTTTGCAACGGCAATGGTTCCGTTTGCAAAACGGGGCCACTCGGAAACGCCCATGGGTCCGTTCCACACGGCGGTGCCGGCGTCCTTAACGGCGTTTGCAAAAAGCTCCTCGGAGCGGGGTCCGATGTCGAGGCCCATATATCCGTCGGGGATTCCGTTTTCGACATTTGCCACGACCATGTCGCAGTCGGGATCGTATTTATCACCGCAGCGGCTGTCGAGAGGCAGAAGAAGATTTACGCCCTTTTCCTTGGCGGTTTTTACAATGTTGTCGGCAAGCTCGAGCTTGTCCTCCTCGCAAAGGGAGGTTCCGATGGATTCGCCTGCGGCCTTTTTAAATGTATAGGCCATGGCGCCGCCGATGATGAGGGTGTCGACCTTGTCAAGCAGATTGGTGATAACGCCGATTTTGTCCGAAACCTTGGCACCGCCGAGAATGGCAACAAAGGGACGCTTGGGGTTTTCGAGGGCCTTGCCCATGATACTGATTTCCTTTTGAATAAGGTATCCGCAAACGGCGGGAAGATAGGCGGCAACACCGGCGGTGGAAGCATGAGCGCGGTGAGCGGTGCCGAAAGCGTCGTTGCAGTAGATGTCGGCAAGGGATGCAAGCTCTTTTGCAAACTCGGGATCGTTCTTTTCCTCTTCGGCGTGGAAACGGACGTTTTCGATGAGCATGGCCTCTCCGTCCTTAAGCTCGGACGAAAGCTTCTTGGCGCTTTCACCTACAACGTCGGACGCAAGCTTTACTTCTTTGCCGAGCAGCTCGGAAAGTCTCTTGGCCACGGGAGCGAGAGAATAATCCATATTAAAGGTTCCCTTGGGACGGCCGAGGTGAGAGCAAAGAACAGCTCTGCCGCCGTTGTCAAGGATATACTTAATGGTGGGAAGGCTTTCGACAATTCTCTTGTCGTTGGTGATTACCCCGTCCTTGAGGGGCACGTTAAAATCGCAGCGCACAAGCACGCGCTTGCCCTTAACGTCAATGTCTTCGATGGTTTTCTTGTTGAGTGCGTTCATAAAAATATCCTCCAATATATAATTATTAAATGAAAAATTGTGTACAGCACAAGAGCCGTCTGCACAGCTACATCTTATTATATTATATCTTCCCCCGATTTTCAAGTGCTTTTGTTAAAATAATAACAGGGAGCAAAGCCATGATTGTGTATATTGATATTATTCCCCCGAAAAAAGGGGTTATAAACCGAATAAAGTCCGCAACGTTCGGCTTTCCTCCGATTGTTTCAAGGGAAAGCTTTCTCGGATGCGGCTATATGTCGGTTTCGATTTATCCCATGAGAAAAAAACTTATAAAAAGGACTCTCGAAAGCCTTTTGCCGAAAGACTGCGTCGCCGTGCCGTCCGAAAGCTTTGATTTTACGCTTTACGGTTTAAAAAACGTGTTAAGCGGCTGCGACGAGTTAAAGGCGCGGCTTTTGCTTAATTTTCTCAAATCGGCTTTAACCCGTGTTGCAAACGGTGCAAAAACCCGAGTTTTACTTATAGACAAAGACGGGCGTGCCGCTCCTGCCGCCGCCGAGCTTATTCCCCTTTGCCGCGTTTTTGTCAAAACCGACCGTCCCGAAAATTACGGCCCCTGCGCCGAATATTGCCGCCATAAATACGGCGAAGCACCGATAATTTCGCAAAAAGTAACCGGTCTGACCGCCGCCTTTGCCCCCTTCGGAACCGACGGATTTATTCTGCCGAATTCCGACACCCCGATTTTTTCCCCCGTTCCCGGCCAGGGTTTTTGTCTCAAACCCGCCTTTGCCGACGATTTTATCCTTGCAAAATTCCCCAAAAGAGCCGACAAAGCAGTATTTTCCGAAGCTTTTTTTGAAAATTTCTGTCCCGACGAAATTCTTTCCGCCTGTCCCAAAAGCCTTATAAATCAAGGTTTTACGGCAGATTTAAACTACTTCGTCAATATTTTTTCTGCTTAATGTTTAAAAAAAGGTTGCAATTTTGTAACATTTGTGTATAATGGAAGTGTTACAATTTTGTTACCAACAAAAAGGAGTACCTTTAACGTGAACATTAAACAGAAGGCAGCCGAGAGAATAAAACGGCTTTCGGAAAAGCTCGGCTGTGATAAATACAATCTGAAAAGACTGATAAAAGGACTTGTGCCGTCGGCGCTTTCCCTTGCCGTCGTGCTTGCGGGCTTTTCTCTCTTTTCGCGGCAGACTCTTGCATACGAGGTTGAATATGAGGGCAAAACCGTCGGATACATTTCCGACGTATCTCAGCTTGAAGAGGTGTTAAATGCCCTCGGCTCCAAGGTTGTGGGCGACGGCATCACCCTTGCCGACTCCACCACCTGTCATGCGAAATATGTAAATCCCGACAGCATTTCCGACGTTTCCTCCCTTTGCGACAACATTGTCTCGGTGTCGAGCGACCTTTCTCAGGGGGTCGGGCTTTTCATCGACGGTGAGCTTGCCGCCGTCTGCACCTCAAGGGAGCCTCTTGAAAACCTGCTTGACCGAATTGCCGACAACTACACCGTCACGGTGGACGAAGAAATTGTGCCCTTCTCCAACTATATAGAATATGTCGAAGGACTTTATAAAACCGACGAAATTTCGAACGACCCCGACTATGTAAGCGTTATGTGCCGTCTGACCTATGCCGTTACTCGCACCGAAATCACCACAGAAAAAATCATGTATGATTACGAAGAGGTGGAAAATTCCGAACTTCCCGAGGGCACCTATCGTGTAAAGACCGAAGGCGAGCCTGGCGAAAAGCAGGTCGAATATATCATATATTCGGAAAATGGTGTCGAGCTTTCCCGAACCATTACCGGCGAAGCGGTAACCAAGGAGCCGATTTCAAAGGTCGTTGAATACGGCACCAAAAAGGCTCAGCAAACGGCCGAGGTGGTTGTTTCGAATTCGGCTCCCGTATCCGAAAATCTCGGAACGGCAACCTTCTGCTGGCCCCTCGACAACGTAAGCGGCGTTTACATTTCGGCCTATTTTGGCGACGGAAGAAATCATCAGGGAATGGACATATGCGCTCCCAACGGCACGGCAATCTATGCCGGCGAAGCCGGAACGGTTGTGGCCGTGGGCTATGACTCGGGCTGGGGCAGATATGTTAAAATCGACCACGGAAACGGCCTTGCCACCCTCTATGCACATTGCTCCACCACATCGGTAAGCGTGGGACAGACTGTCGCAAGAGGACAGTATATCGCAGCCGTGGGCATAACGGGACGCGCCACCGCATATCATCTCCATTTCGAAGTCTATGTTAACGGAACAAGGGTGAGCCCCACCGCTTATCTCGGACTTTGACAAATATTTGTTAAAATTCTGATTTATTTCCATATCAGATTGATATTTTCATAAATAAATTTGATAAAAACATTGACAAGTGCCTTTATTTGTTGGATAATAAGGGTGCTTGTTTTTTATATAAAATGTTATCGAAAGGATTGAACAGCATGGGAAAAAATATTGCCGAAAAAATCATATCGGCTCACCTTGTCAGCGGCGAAATGACCGTCGGCAGCGATATAGGTCTTAAAATCGACCAGACCCTCACACAGGACGCAACCGGAACCATGGCATACCTTGAATTTGAGGCCATGGGAATCCCGAGAGTAAAAACCGAGCGTTCGGTGGCATACATCGACCACAACACACTTCAAAACGGATTTGAAAACGCCGACGACCACCGTTTTATCCGCACGGTGGCAAAAAAGCACGGCATTTATTATTCCCGTCCGGGCAACGGAATTTGCCATCAGGTTCATCTTGAGCGGTTCGGAATTCCCGGCAAGACCCTAATCGGCTCCGACAGCCACACACCCACCGGCGGCGGCATCGGTATGTTCGCCATGGGCGCGGGCGGAATGGACGTTGCGGTTGCCATGGGCGGCGGTGAATATCACATCAATATGCCCGAAGTTGTCAAGGTAAATCTGACCGGAAAGCTCCGCGACTATGTTGCGGCCAAGGACATTATTCTTGAAGTGCTCCGTGTGCTTTCGGTCAAGGGCGGAGTGGGCCGCGTCATCGAATACGGCGGAGAGGGCGTCAAAACCCTGACCGTTCCCGAGCGCGCCACCATAACCAACATGGGCGCCGAGCTCGGTGCCACCACATCAATCTTCCCTGCCGACGAGGTCACGAAAGAATTTCTGAAGGCACAGGGACGCGAGCAGGACTTCACTCCCGTTTTTGCCGACGATGACGCCGAATATGCCAAGGTCATCGACATCGACCTTTCTTCTCTTGCCCCCGCAGCCGCCTGCCCCCACTCTCCCGACGCCGTAAAGTCGGTTAAGGAAATAGGCCCCATAAAGGTCGACCAGGTGTGCATCGGTTCCTGTACCAATTCTTCGCTGCTTGACATGATGAAGGTTGCCGAAATTCTCAGAGGAAAGACCGTCTGTCCCACCGTCAGCCTGACAATTTCCCCCGGTTCCCGCCAGGTGCTTGACATGATGGCTCAAAACGGCGCCCTTTCCGACATAATCGCCTCCGGCGCACGAATTCTCGAATGTGCCTGCGGCCCCTGCATCGGAATGGGACAATCCCCCAATTCGGCGGGTATATCGCTCCGCACCTTCAACCGCAATTTTGAGGGCCGTTCCGGCACCCAGGATGCACAGATCTTCCTCGTATCTCCGGAGGTTGCAGCAGCGTCAGCACTGACCGGTGTGCTGACCGATCCGCGTACCCTCGGCGAGATGCCGCA
>URYV01000123.1 GCA_900552285.1 uncultured Oscillospiraceae bacterium | reverse complement strand
CCCACGTATCCAGCTTGGAAGGCTGGTGTTCTACCATTGAACTACACCCGCGTGTTTCGCAACGCAACTATACTATCACAGAGCACCTGTTTTGTCAAGCGGTTTTTTAAGAAAATTTTATTTTTTTCTTCGGGCGGGTGATAAGAGCTTTTTTATTTATTTAATGTCAGTTTAAATGCGGCAAGCGTGTTTTTCATGAGGGTTGCAATTGTCATGGGGCCGACCCCTCCGGGGACGGGCGTGATATATGACGCTTTTTGCGAAACGCTTTCAAAATCCACGTCTCCGCAGAGCTTACCCTCGCTGTTTCTGTTAATGCCGACATCGATTACGACGGCGCCGTCCTTGACCATATCCGCCGTGACAAATCCCGCCTTTCCCACGGCTGCGATAATAATATCGGCATTCTTGCATTTTTCTTTAATATTTGCGGTTTTAGAGTGGCAAACAGTTACGGTGGCATTTGCCGCAAGCATGAGCATTGCCATCGGTTTTCCCACAATATTGCTGCGTCCGATTATAACGCAATCCTTGCCGCAGGTTTCTATGTTATATTTCTTTAGCATTTCCATTACTCCGGCGGGGGTGCAGGGAAGAAAATCCGGGTTTCCGATCATAATTTTTCCCACGTTCACGGGGTGGAACGCATCCACATCCTTGCTTGGAACAATTGAATTTATTATATGTTCTTCGTTTATGTGCTTAGGAAGCGGCAGCTGAACCAAAATTCCGTTTACGGCCGAGTCGTTGTTGAGAACGTTTATCAAGCTCAAAAGCTCCTCCTCGGTTGTGTTCTCGTCGAGAAGATATTCGAGTGATTTTATTCCGCAGTATTCACAGGCCTTTTTCTTGTTGCCGACATATACCTTGGACGCGGGATCGTTTCCCACAAGCACAACGGCAAGGCAGGGGACAAAACCGCTTTTTTTAAGCTGCTCAACCTCATTTTTGACCTCGTCTTTAACCGCCGCCGAAACGGCTTTTCCGTCGATAATTGTCATTTTAATGTCACCTCTGACTTCTTTGCATTTATGTTATGTCTTATAATCGCAATTGCGGCAATTCCTCCGACAACGCATACTGCGGCCACAATGCGGGAAATCTTAAAACTTCCGATCATGAGACTGTCCGTTCTGACCGATTCGATAAAAAACCTGCCGAGACCGTACCAGACGATGTACTGTAAAAAGGTTTCGCCCTTGAAAGCGCGGTGCTTGCTCAGAAAGTGCAGCAGTATAAATCCCGCAAAGCACCAAAGTGACTCATAAAGAAAACAGGGGTGGACGGGGGAAAGCGGGTCGACGGTCACTCCTTGGGATGAAAGCGCGCTCTGAACCGATGTTTTTGACAGATAGTTTATTGTGCCGTTGCTTATCATTCCCCAGGGCATTGAAGTGTTGCTGCCGAAAGCTTCCTGGTTAATAAAATTTCCCCAACGGCCGATTGCCTGCCCGAGAAGAAGGCCGATGCCGGCAAGATCAAACATTGTAGGCATATTTACCTTTTTTATCTTGCACATAATTCCGCCGAACACGACCGCTCCGATGACGGCACCGTATATGGCAAGGCCGCCGTCGTGTATGCTGATTGCTTCCTTGAAGGAATGATAACTGTCAAGGGAGGTGAGAACATAGTATGCTCTTGCGCAAATTATGGCGCAAACCGACCCGACGAGCACAACGTCTATCATGGGGTCCTGCTTGATTCCGAAATAGGGGGCTCGGCGGAAAGCGTAAATAATGGCAAGTAAAAATCCCATCGCAATGAGAATTCCGTACCAATAGATCTGAAATCCGCCGATTTCAAAGGCGACTCGGGAAAAGGAAAATTCAATTCCCAAAATCGAGCCTGTCATAACCGTATCCATTTTTATTCCTCGCTTTTTATCGGTTCGATGACCGACATACAAAGACGGTCAAAATCAAATGACGTTTTTGCCCGCTCGTTAAGATCGTTCACCGTCATTTTTTCGTAAATCTCGGCTTCGTCAAAAAGCCCGCTTGACGCACAGGCGCAGTTTGTCAGCATATCGCCGACGATTTCCACATTGTTGAAATTCATAACATAGTTGCCGTAGAACTGACGTCTGACAAGCTCGAATTTTTCCGGCTCAACGCCCTTTTCGCACACCTCGCGTATACGGTTCTTGATTTTTTCCGAAAGTGCGGCGGGATCCTTGCTTTCTCCGCTGAAAAGAACAGAGGCGAAATTTCTGCCCTCAAAATAGGAGGCAGAGAATTCCTTATTGATAAGCCCCTCGTTCATAAGCTCGTTGTAAAAATCCGTTTGCGAGCCCATTATGATTTCAAGAAGCATTTCGGTTTCCACACGCTCTTTGACCGAGCGGTAGCCTACGCAGTCCTGCTTGAATCCGAGAGCAAAAAGCGGAAGAGCGACGGGCATTTGCTGTGAAATATAAGGAGCTACAACCTCCGACGGTTCGTCGTAGGGTTTTTCCTCGATTTCCTTTTTCTCAACATCGCGAAGTTCCTTTTCGACGGCGCAGAGAACCTTGTCGGTGTCAACGTTTCCGCACACGGTTATAAACATATTGTTGAGATTATAAAATGTGTCATAGCACTTATAAAGCAAATCGGCATTGATTTTCGCTATGGTTTCGGCGGTTCCCGCAATGTTGATTTTAACGGGATTGTTTTTATACATTATCGTGAAAAGATTGAGAAGCAGAACCCACGAGGGAGAATCGTCATACATACTGATCTCCTGTCCGATTATGCCTTGTTCTTTTCTCACGGTTTCCTCGGTGAAATATGGGTGCTGAACAAAATCAAGCAGAATGTCAAAGGAATCGAAAAAACGGTCGGTGCAGGAAAAGAGGTAACAGGTGCGGTCAAAAGAGGTGTAGGCGTTGGCAGAAGCACCGGTTTTTGAATAGCGGGTAAAGGCGTCACCGTCCTCGCTTTCGAAAAGCTTGTGCTCGAGATAGTGCGCTATGCCTTCGGGAACCTCGGTCCATTCCTTTTCGCCCTTAAGACGGAACGCGTTGTCAATGGAGCCGTATCTTGTTCCGAAAACGGCATAGGCTCCGCGAAAATCCTTTTTCTCGCAGACATAGATTTTGAGACCGCTTTTGTGAGTGGCAAGGGTGTATTTTTCACCGATTTTTTTGTTTTCAAAAATCTGCTTTTCCATTAGTTTTTCTCCTCCTTACCCTTAAGAACGTAAACCGTATCGAGGCTTATGCCCTTTGCGGCGGCGACGATTTGTTCCTTGGTGACCGCACATATTTGTTCGATGAATTCCGACGGAGTGATAAGCTCGCTGTCGAGAAGGCGTGAGGCGTACCAGCCCTCTATTCCGCCGCTTGTATCCTCAACCGAGCGTATTGCGTCGGAAAGACCGATTTTTGATGCGGTTATTACATCGTCGTCGAAATCTCCGTTCTTCATAAACTCAAGCTGATCGAGGATACCCTTTTTCGAGTCCTCAAGATTTTCGATTTCTATGCCGCTGTCAACGCAGAGTATTCCTTTAAGTGAATAAAGGCGTGCGGCACAGTAATAGCAAAGACTCATTTTTTCTCTTACGACGGTGAAAAGCTTGGAATAGGGAGCGCCGCCGAAAATATCGGTCATAACGCGCAGCGGCGCAATGTTTTCCTTCGCCGAGGATGCGGCGGTTCTGAATCCCATGACAAGCTTGCCTTGAGAAATTTCCATTTTCTCGGTATATTCTTTGACGGTTTCGGGGATTTTAGGTTCAAAATCGGCCGCTATTTTAACGGGCCGGCGGTCAAGCTTTTCAAAAGCGTTTTTAAAGGATTCGAATATCGGCTCGGCGTCATTCTTTCCCACGTTGATTATATACACCGGAGCGGTTTCGAGAAGATTTTCCCAAAAGTCATAAAGCTCTTCGGGAGTGATTTTTTCCACCGCCTGCTCCTTTCGCATGATTCCGAAAGGCTCGTTTTCACACATTTTTTCAAGGGCTTTGGTTATACAATATCCGCGTTTTTCGTTTATCAGCGCACGGATTTCTTCCTTAACAAGACGTTTTTCCACGTTAAAATCATCGAGCGGAAAGGCTTTTCCGTTCAAATTCGGGCGGAAAATTGCGGATTTAAGCAAATCGCAGGTTTCGGAGGCCACACTTTCCTTTGAAAGGGCATATTCGTCAGAGAGGGAAATGCAGGAAAATTTAAGAATCATATTGTCGCCGCAGCGCATGACCGACGCATTCAAATCGGCTCCGTAGAGAAAGTTGAGGCGTTCTCTCAAGGCCTTGGGCGAGTTGTAATCGGCCGTTGAACGGCAGATGAGCTTTGCAAGCAGCGATGCACAGGCGGTGTTTTGCTCGGTTATCGGCATGGCAAAACAAACGGCCGTGCGGGCGGTTTTGAATTTCGAGGTCTTAATGTTTATACCCCAAAGACCCTCCGACAGAGTCTTTTTTATATTTGAAGATTTCAAAGCAAATTCCTCCGATACAAAAAGTAGTATTATTATACAATAAAAATTCTTTCAGTTCAAGCGTTTAAAGGGAATTTTGATTACCACCCGCCATGCAGCCGAGTTCTGGATGATCGAGCCGGAGATGGCTTTCTGCGACCTGTCCGGCTACATGGACACCGCCGAGGCGATGACCAAGTACGTCATCCGCTATGTGCTGGACAACTGCCCGGATGAGATGGCGTTCTTCAACCAGTTCATCGACAAGGGCCTCATCGAGCGCCTGGAGCTGGTGGCAAACAGCGAATTCGGCCGCATCACCTACACCGACGCCATCGAGGTGCTGAAGAAGAACAACAAGAAGTTCCAGTTCCCGGTGGAGTGGGGCGTGGACATCCAGACCGAGCACGAGCGCTACCTGACCGAGGCGGTGTTCAAGAAGCCCGTGTTCGTCACCGATAATCTGCACTCCGCTTGAGCTGT
>URYV01000122.1 GCA_900552285.1 uncultured Oscillospiraceae bacterium | reverse complement strand
ACACCGGCAAGGGTCTTTTGGGCTTTCACCGCCTCGCCATTATGGGACTTACCGAGGAGGGTATGCAGCCCTTCGAGCTCGACGGCTCCTTTGTGGTCTGCAACGGTGAAATCTACGGATTTGCAAGGCTTCGGGAAATGCTCGCCAAAAAGGGATATACCTTTAAAAGCGATTCCGACTGTGAAATTCTGCTGCCGCTTTATAAGGAATTCGGCACGGCCATGTTTAAAATGCTCGACGCCGAATTCGCCCTTATAATTTACGACGGCAAGGCCAAAAAATATATCGCCGCAAGGGACCCCATCGGTATCCGCCCCCTTTATTACGGCCGCGACGAAAAGGGCGCCTTTGTCTTTGCAAGCGAGGCCAAAAACCTTGTGGGACTTTGCGATAAAATCATGCCTTTCCCGCCCGGACACTATTTTGAGGACGGAGAATTTATAAGCTATTGCGACATAGCGGCGGTTGACGAGGTCTGTTTTGACGACATTGAAACGGTTTGCAAGAAAATCCACGACAAGCTTGTGTGCGGCGTGGAAAAACGCCTTGTTGCCGACGCCAAGGTGGGATTTTTGCTTTCGGGCGGTCTTGACTCCTCTCTTGTGTGCGCCATTGCCGCAAGACAGTCGAAAACGCCCATAAAAACCTTTGCCATCGGCATGAGCGAGGACGCAATCGACCTTAAATACGCAAAACAGGTGGCCGACTATATCGGCAGCGACCACACCGAAGTCATAATCACAAAGGAGGACGTGCTTTGCGCCCTGGAGCAGGTGGTTCATCTGCTCGGAACATACGATATTACCACCATTCGCGCCAGCATGGGTATGTATCTGCTGTGCAAATGGATTCACGAGAACACCGACATCCGCGTGCTGCTCACCGGTGAAATTTCCGACGAGCTTTTCGGATATAAATACACCGATTTTGCCCCCTCGGCCGAGGAGTTCCAAAAGGAATCGGAAAAGCGTGTGCGCGAGCTTCATATGTATGACGTGCTCCGCGCCGACCGCTGCATTTCGGTAAACTCCCTTGAGGCCCGCGTGCCTTTCGGCGACCTTGATTTTGTCAAATACGTCATGTCGGTCGACCCCGAAAAGAAAATGAACAAATACGGCAAGGGCAAATATCTTCTGCGCCACGCTTTTGAGGGCGACTATCTTCCCCACGACATTCTTTTCCGCGAAAAGGCGGCATTTTCCGACGCCGTCGGCCATTCCATGGTGGATTATCTCAAGGAATATGCCGAAAGCTACTACACCGAGGGCGAATTTGAGGAAAAATGCAAGGCATATACCCATGCCCGCCCCTTTACCAAGGAATCGCTGCTTTACCGCGAGCTTTTCGAAAAATATTATCCCGGACAGAGCGACATGGTGGTCGATTTCTGGATGCCCAACAAGTCTTGGGAGGGCTGCGACGTAAACGACCCGTCGGCAAGAGTGCTTTCAAACTACGGCGACAGCGGAAAATAAAGCACACCCCAGAGCTTTCCGAGAACTCCGTTTCCTTTGTATAATCAGCTGCGGTTCGGCATCTTCGGCTCCATTGCATAAACAGTAAAGGCTCGGTATGTTCGGCTCCCTTTACACAAGGGAGGCTAATAACGCGCAGCTTTTGCAATGCGTAAAGAGCTAAGATTCGGTATCGGCTCTCTTTACGCAATGAGGCTTTTTGCTGCAAAAAGCCGATATAATATTTAAAGGACCTGCTCAAAAAAGAACAGGTCCTTTGGTTTGCAATTAAACTGTTGACAATTGCTTGTGAGACGCTCACTCGCGGGACGGTTGCTCGGCAGAGGGTTCGTTTTCCGCGCTCTCCTGCAGACCGTCTTGCCCGTCAGACGGTGCGTCGTCGCTTTCGGCCGATTTCCAAATGTGTATAAGCCCCGCCTCCTGAAGCTTCGCTACGATGATAATCATAATGGGGAAGCAAATCATGCCGAGAAGGCCGATGGTGTTGAGGCCGAGATACATGGCCATAAGGGTGACGATAGGGGGAAGCCCCACCTGCTTGCCGATGATTTTGGGCTCGATTATGTTTCTCACGACGATTATAAAGACGTAAAGCAAAATCAGCTCAATACCGAGGGTGGAGTTGCCGCTGACAAGCTCGACAATTCCCCAAGGGATAAGCGCCGTGCCTGTTCCGAGCACGGGAACAATGTCGAGAATTGCGATGAAAAAGGCCAGCGTCCCCGCATAGGGCACGCCGAAAATCGCAAGCCCCGCGAGCAGCTCGGCAAAAATTATGCAAAATATTATGATGTATCCCCTGAGCATTTTAAGCACGTTTTCCATGAAAAGCTGCTTTGAATGGCGGATGACGTGCTGATATTTCGGGGAAAACTGACGGAGTATAAAGGCGGTAATTTTGTTATAATCGTTGGTGATAAAGCAGGAGGCCACAATGGAAATAATTGTGGTCAGCATGAGGCCGGGAATGTTGGAAATGACGGTTGTGGCAAAGGAGGTCACGGCGTTTGAGGCGGCGGCAACCCCGTTTTCGGCCATGGAAATCGGCGTGTTTCGCAGGGCGTCGGCAAGCCCCTCGGGGAGGGTGTCAAGCCAGTCGGACAGATTGTCGCTTATGTTCTGAAAGGTCTGCTCAAAGACGGGAATGTTGTCCTTCATCCAGCCCACAAGCCCATAGACCTCGTTATATATTTTCGTGCCTGCAAAGGCGATAAGCCCAAAGACGAAAACAAGAATAAACAGCACGAAGAGGGAGGACCAAAGCACCCTCGGCGTATGGGTGTGCTTTGAAAGCCAGCTCACCGGCCGCTGTAAAATGAGGGCGCAGATAAAGCCGATGAAAAAGGGCAGCAGCCAAATGGTCAGATATTTAAAGATGAAAAAGACGATGGCGCAAATAAGCGCCACATAAATTGTGTTGACGATGAATTTTCTTTTGCCGTCGACGGTCATGCTTTCCCCTCCGAGGTCGTTTTTTTCATTATACTATATATAAATTGTCATTTCAACAAAATTAAAATAAAATCCGCCGACAAAATCGGCAAAACAAAAACCTCACCGAAAAGGTGAGGTTTTATGGCTGCGGAACTAGGATTTGAACCCAGACAAACAGAGTCAGAGTCTGTCGTGCTACCCTTACACAATTCCGCAATGTCGCTCTCAACTGAAAGCTTGACTATTATATATTATCTTTCCCGACTTGTCAAGCCCTTTTTAAAGGTTTTTGAAAAATAATTATTTGACTTTTGCGGGTATGGGTGCTATAATTATTGTAAAGAAAAATCCCAAATTTTTTCGGAGATGATTTTTATGACATTTTTCGACGAATCGGTTTCCACCGCAAGAGAAATTCTCTCGGCAGGAGCTCAAAAGGCCACCGAAACCATTGAAATTCAGAAAATCCGCGTGGCCATCGCCCGTAAAAAATCTTCCATAAACGCCGCCCTGAGAAATCTCGGAAAGGCATATTATGACAGCTGCAAGAACGACTGCTCGGCCGCAAGCCTTTGCGACAGCGTGGTCGAGGACATCGACGTTAAGGTCGCCGAGCTTGCCGAGCTTGAGGAAAAGCTTGCCGACGCAAGACGCCTTAAGCGCTGCGCCAAATGCGGAAGCAGAAACCGCATCGACGCCTCCTTCTGCAATTTTTGCGGCGCCCGTCTCGACGACGATATGTTCTGCAGCGGCGACGAGCAGGCGGAAGAAAAGGAAAAGCCCGAGGAATAAGCCTTAAAAACCGAAAGACAGGTTGGAAATTACCGACCTGTCTTTTTTTGCGGAAAATTAAATTTGAAAGGGGAACCCTCGGTGCTTAAAGAACAGCTTTGAGCGCCGCTTTGTCAACCTTGCCCAAATCCGTTTTCGGAAGGGCGGCAAGGGGAATTATGATTTTAGGCATTTCAAGGCCGGTGAGACGGGAGGAAAGCCTTGCTTTAAAGCTCTCGATGTCGAAATCCGAGAGGCTTTTCGGAACCGCAAAAAGGGCGATGTTTTCTCCGTATTCGCTGTCGGGAACCGAAACGGCGGCGGCCTCGCTTGCTCCGCAAAGCAGCGCGGCGGCGGAAATTTTCTCGGCCGAAATGCTTTCGCCGCCCTTGATGATAATGTCCTTTATGCGCCCGTCGACAAATAAAAATCCATTTTCAAAATGCCCGAGATCTCCCGTCTCGACCTTTGCGTCTTTGAGAGGAATTTCCTCGCCCTTTTCGTTTAAATATCCGTTCATGACGCAGCTGCCGCCCACCTCGATTTCGCCGCTTTGGGAAATCTCGGCCAAAACACCGTTAATGGGCTTTCCGACCGAACCCTTTGGGCCTTTTCCCACCGTCAGACAGCTGACAACGGGGGAATTTTCGGTAAGGCCATAGCCCACGAGGATTTGAGCGTTTTTAAATTTTTTCGACAGCTCGTCTGTGAGCGTTGCCTCGACCCGCGCGCCGCCGACAATGCAAAAGCCGATTTCCTTTGAAAAACCTCGGCAGTCCCCCGAAAGCAGACGGCCGAAAACGGCGGGGACGGTGGTAATGTCGGTTATACGGTGCAGGCGGCAAAGGGCGTTTATTCCCTCAAAGTCCGATGTCTCGGGAATACAGACCGTCTCGCCCATGTAAAGATAGCTCAAAGCCACCTGAAGCCCGAAGGAATGAAAAAGCGGCAGGGCAAGGCACAGCCCCTCGCCGTGAAATTCCCCGAAGGTCTCGGTGAGAGCCTTTGCGTTTGAAAGCATGGCTTTTTGGGAAAGGCAGACGCCCTTTGGAGCGGCCGTCGAGCCGGAGGTGAAAAGAATTACGGCGGTGTCTTTCTCCGAAAGGGGAGAGACACCGTCGGATTTTTGCGGTTTTGCAAGACGGATCGGTATAAATTTCGCACCCGTTCCGCCGTCTTGCTCTCCGATGACAAATCGGCAGTTTGCCGAGTCCACTGACGTCGCTTTTACTATATCGTTATCCTCAAACATTCCTTTCCTTTCTGCTCC
>URYV01000121.1 GCA_900552285.1 uncultured Oscillospiraceae bacterium | reverse complement strand
CATAATCGTCTCTCTCGCCTGTGCGGCTGCCCTTGTTTTCCTGGGCGGAAAGGTTATGATCTATTTCTCCAGCCGATATTTCGGGTTCAATCCCATAGAGCAGGGAGAACAGCGCATGAGGCTCATAGATGCCTCTATAAGAGACTTTCTCGACGCCCCCATATTCGGTCAAGGGCTCGGGTTTAAAGGCAATTATGACATCTACACGCCAAAAAAAGGAGCCATGGGCTGGTATCACATGATGATACCCCAAATCATCGGAAGCATGGGGCTTGTGGGTGTGGCCGCCTACGGTTTTCAGTTTATCAACCGCGCCTATCTCGCCTTTGTCAAATCGGGATATAACGCCTTTGTGCTTTTCCTTTGCTACGGGGGGCTTCTGCTCATGTCTCAGACAAATCCCGGCGAATTTTGCCCGTTCCCCTATGAAATGCTGGCGGTCATGATTTTCGTTATTATAGAAACCCGCAAGGAAAAGGGCGCCGACTCGGAAAAAATCACGGTACGAAGGTCATGAAAAAATATCTTACCATGAGCTTTGACGACGGCACAACGCAGGACGCAAGGCTTGCCGAATTTCTGAGAAAATATAATCTTACGGCCACATTCAATATAAACACCGGGCTGTTAGGCGCCGAAACCGACCTTTTCCCTCTCGGCATAAATGCACGGCACCTGCGGCTTTCGGAAAGCGACATAAAAGGCGGCCTTTACGACGGGTTTGAGCTTGCCGTTCACACTCTCGGCCACCCGCTGCTCACCTCTCTTTCGGACGAGGAGGTAAAAAGACAAATCGAGCTTGACAGAAAAAACATCGAACGGCTGACAAAAACATCTCCAAAAGGCATGGCCTATCCCGGCGGCGGCAGCGACAGCTTTGATGAACGCATAATCAAAATCGCAAAAAGCGTCGGCATTAAATATGCCCGCACGGGGCTGACAAACGGGACTTTTTCCCCTCCCGCAGACTTTATGAAATGGCAGGCGACCTGCCGCATTACCGATGAAGATCTCATGACCCTTGCCAAAAGCTTTGCAGAGCAAAAAGGCGGAATATTTTTTGTTTGGGGTCATTCCTACGAGCTTGACGCCGAGGGGCTTTGGGAGCGGTTTGAAGATTTTTGCCGATTTATGAGCGGTTCAAGCGACGTTATAAGCGTCACAAACGGTGAGATTTTCAATATTTTCGGAAACTGAAAAACCAACCGATTTTACCGGGTAGAACTCGGGTTTCGGTTGGTTTTTAATTTGCGTTTATATTTCGCACTTCGCCTAAATATTTCGGCTGAAAATCAAGGAGACAGTAGAAGAAGGCCTTGGTTCGGGCGAAAATCTCCCGCACCTGATTGTTGAGAATGTCGGTATATCCGCCCACACCCGTATCGCAGGCGACGCCCACCGCCTCAAGCCCCTTGCTTTTGGCAACATAAAGGGCGCGGTCGAGGTGGTATTTCTGGGTGACTATGAGTACCGATTCGGCGCAGTATATCCGCTTTGCCCTGACCACGCTGTCATAGGTGGAAAGGCCGAACCCGTCGGTATATATGGCGCTTTCGGGAACGCCCCGTTCAAGGCAATAATTCTTCATGGCCTTGATTTCGTCATACATATCCTCCGCCGAGGTATATCCGCTGAGCAGAATTTTGTCGGAGGCGCCGTTTTCATAAAGGGCAATTCCCGTATCCAGTCGGTCGGCAAGCATTTTACAGGGGGTGCCGTCGGAAAGCACGCTTGCCCCCAAAACAAGAATACAGTCGGCCTTGCTCGAAAACCCGTCGACGGTGAATTTTTCATATTTTGAAAAGACCACAACGCAGTTGGAAACGGCCAGAACACAAAGACACAGAACCAAAATAAAGGCGATAAACTTAAAAAATCTTTTAATCATTCTTTCACCTTTAAAAGGAAAAGCCGAAGCGAGAAAATTTTAAAAATCCCGCTTCGGCTGTAAAGACAAAACTTATTTGAGTTCGACCTTTGCGCCGACTTCTTCGAGTTTCTTCTTCATCTCTTCGGCTTCGTCCTTGGCAACGGCTTCCTTCAGAGTCTTGGGAGCGCCGTCAACAAGAGCCTTGGCATCGCCGAGGCCGAGACCGGTGATCTCGCGAACAGCCTTGATGACCTTGATCTTCTCAGCGCCGACTTCGGCAAGAACAACGTCAAATTCGGATTTCTCTTCTGCAGCGGCAGCGCCGGGAGCGGCAGCGGCAACGGCAACGGGAGCAGCGGCGGATACGCCGAATTCCTCTTCGATGGCTTTTACGAGTTCGTTAAGTTCGAGAACGGTGAGTTCTTTTACGGCATCAATGATGCCGGTGATTTTCTCAGACATTTATAATACCTCCAAAATGATTTTTGAAATAAATTTATGAAGCAAAAATTATGCTTCGGCGGGGACTTCCCCACCCTTCTGCTCTGCAACGGCGTTGAGAGCACGGGCAAGACCTGCGATGCACTGGGAGAGTTCTCCGGCCAGCATTGCATAGAGAGCGTCCTTGCCGGGGACCTTGGACATTTCGGTCACGGTCTCGGCGGTGAGAGCCTTGCCGTCGGAGAAACCGGCCTTTACCTTAAAGGTATCGCTGGTCTCGGCATATTTGCAAAGCACTCTGGCTGCGGCGATTTCATCATCCTTACTTGTGGCGACGGCGGTGGTTCCCTCCAGAACGTCATCAAGCCCGGTGATTCCGGCGCCTTCGAGAGCGAAACGCAGATAGGTGTTCTTTATAACGCGGTATTCAACACCGGCCTCACGGAGCTCACGGCGGAGCTTTGTGTCGTCCTCGACGTTGATTCCCTCATACTGAACGATAACACCTGCGCAGGCCTCTTTAAGCTTTTCGGTCAGATCGCTGACGAGCTGTTTCTTCTTTTCGAGAATTGCTGCACTGGGCATATTATTCACCTCCCGTTATGAATATAAAAAGCCTTCTCCGCAAGGCGAAGAAGGCGTCAACAGACAAAAATCTTTAAACGCTTTTCCTCGGCAGGCGGCAATAGCCTTTAGGCTGAATATCAGCACCCGCTGTCTTTAGAACAGCTTTAGTATAATATCACACTTTTGCCCTGCTGTCAAGGGGATTACCGAAAAAAGTTCAAAAAGGAAAAAGACCGCCGAGAAAACCCGAAACGGTCTTTAAAAACAAAGCTTTATCAGTTGTACTTTGCGGGGCTGATGCGGATACCGGGGCCCATGGTGGTGGCGATGACGCAAGACTTAACATACTGACCCTTTGCGGCGGCAGGACGAGCCTTCACGATGGCGCCCATGAGGGTGTCGAAGTTCTCCTGAAGCTTTTCCTTACCGAAGGATACCTTGCCGATGGGGCAATGGATGATGTTGGTCTTGTCAAGACGGTATTCGATTTTACCGGCCTTGGCTTCGGTGATGGCTTTGGCAACGTCGGGGGTGACGGTACCGGCCTTGGGGTTCGGCATAAGTCCGCGGGGTCCGAGAACCTTACCGAGACGTCCCACAACGCCCATCATGTCGGGAGTTGCGATAACGACGTCAAAGTCCATAAAGCCTTCATTCTGAATTTTGGCGGCCAGCTCCTCGGCTCCGACAATGTCGGCACCGGCGTCTTCGGCGAGCTTAACGTTGTCGCCCTTTGCAAAGACGCATACTCTGACCTTTTTGCCTGTTCCGTTGGGAAGCACGACGGCGCCGCGAACCTGCTGGTCGGCGTGACGGGAGTCAACGCCCAGACGCACATGGATCTCTACGGTCTCATCGAACTTTGCGGTCTTGGTTTTAACCGCAAGCTCAAGTGCTTCGGGAGCATCAAAAAGCTGAGATTTGTCGAACAGCTTGCAGCTGTCCGTATATTTTTTACCGTGTTTCATAAATACATTTTCCTCCCTTAAGAGTGGTTAAATCGGAAATTTCCTCCCACCCGGGAGCACTAATCGACGACTTCAACGCCCATGCTGCGTGCGGTACCGGCGATCATGCTCATAGCACTCTCGACGGTTGCGGCATTAAGGTCGGGCATTTTCTGTTCGGCGATTTTTCTGATTTGCTCGCCGGTGATCTTTGCTACCTTGTCCTTGTTGGGGACACCCGAAGCCTTTTCGATGTTGCAGGCCTTCTTGATGAGGACTGCGGCAGGGGGAGTCTTGGTGACAAAGGTGAACGAACGATCGGCATAGACCGTTATAACGACAGGGATAATAAGACCCACGTCATTCTTCGTGCGCTCGTTGAATTCCTTGGTGAAAGCCATAATGTTAACACCGTGCTGACCGAGCGCCGGACCTACCGGGGGAGCCGGAGTGGCTTTGCCGGCGGGAATTTGGAGTTTGATATAGCCCGTAACTTTCTGAGCCATGTTGATTGCACCTCCGTAATTATCGTGGTAATCGGCGGAACACACGGGTGTTCCTCCCACAATAAGAAGGGAAATACCTTCTTATAGACAGCGTTTGCTTTCAAACGCAAAATTACCGTGTTTACTCTACAGGTTTAACCTGGTTTATTTCAAGCTCGACCGGTGTTTCGCGACCGAACATTGAAATGGTTATCTTGACGAAATTGTTCTTGACGTCAAGCTCGTCTACGATTCCGGTAAAATCGACAAGGGGTCCGTCGATAACCTTGACGTTATCGCCGACCTTATAGCCGACCTCGACACTGCGTTTTTCAACGCCGAGTCTCGCGACCTCGTCGTCGGTGAGAGGAATGGGATCCGAAGCCGGACCGACAAAACCGGTACAGCCCTGAATATTCCTGACCACAAACCACGATTCGTTGGTCACTATCATTTTTACCATTACATAGCCGGGGAAGATTTTGCGCTCTACCTCGCGCTTTTTGTTGTCCTTGATCTCGACCACGGTTTCGGTGGGTATTCTCACCTCGTGGATAAGATCCTGCATTTTCCGGTTTTCCACAAGCTTTTCAAGATTGCTGGCAACCTTGTTCTCGTAGCCGGAATAGGTATGCGCTACATACCAGTTTGCTTG
>URYV01000120.1 GCA_900552285.1 uncultured Oscillospiraceae bacterium | reverse complement strand
AAATATGTGATTTACTTGATTTAAGCTACGATTTAACAATTTAACAGAAAAAACACCCGCAGAAAGGCTCTTGTGGACTATGCCCTTCCCCTTAACATCGAGGGGCTTGAAAAGGACCTTGAAAAATACCGCATAAAATATGACGTTTGGTTCAGGGAAAGTACCCTTCACAAGAGCGGCGACGTTAAAAAAATCGTCGACATTCTCACCGAAAAGGGACACACCTATGAAAAAGACGGGGCAATTTGGTTCAAGGCCGAGCAGTTCGGCGCCGACAAGGATTTTGTGCTTGTGCGTTCAAACGGCGTGCCCACCTATGTTGTTCCCGACATTGCATATCACTATAACAAGCTTGTCACCCGCGGATTTGACACGGCAATCGACGTGCTCGGCGCCGACCACCACGGATATGTTCCGAGGCTTAAGGCCGCTCTTTCGGCTCTGTCGGTGGATCCCGACCGCCTTAAGGTCGTGCTTATGCAAATGGTTCGCCTTGTCAGAGGCGGAGAGATCGTCAAGCTGTCAAAACGCAGCGGCAAGGCCATAACCCTTGTCACTCTTCTCGACGAGGTTCCAATCGACGCGGCCAGATTTTTCTTCAATCTCCGCGAGCCCAACACCCATTGTGAATTCGACCTTGACCTTGCGGTTGAGCAGTCGAGCGAAAACCCCGTTTACTATGTTCAGTATGCTCACGCAAGGATTTGCAGTATTCTCAAAAACCTTGCGGCCGAGGGCATTTCTCCGAGAGATTTTGAAAGCTGTGACTTCGGGCTGCTCACCGCTTCCGAGGAGACCGAGCTTATACGCCACCTTGCGGCGCTGACCGGCGAAATCATCGACGCCGCCGTCGCTCTCGACCCGTCAAAAATCACAAGATACGCCGTGGAGCTTGCCACGCTGTTCCATAAATTTTATAATTCCTGCCGCGTGCGCTGCGACGATGAGGAGCTTATGTTTGCCCGTCTCAATCTTTGCATATGCACGAAAACGGTTCTTAAAAACGTGCTGGAGCTGCTCAAAATCGACGCTCCCGAAACTATGTAAGAGGTATAAAAATGTCTAAACCATTAGTGGCGGTGGTCGGCCGACCCAATGTCGGCAAATCCACCCTGTTCAACAAGCTTATAGGCTCGAGGCTGTCCATTGTCGACGACCGCCCCGGCGTCACGCGCGACCGCATATACGCTCCCTGCGAGTGGTGCGGTCAGAAATTCATGCTTGTGGACACCGGAGGAATAGAGCCCTATTCACAGGAAATCATTCCCTCCCAAATAAGAGCGCAGGCCGAGCTTGCCATTGAGCTTTGCGACGTCATCTGCCTTGTCACATCCATGCCCGACGGCGTCACCGCCGCCGACAGCGAGGTTGCCGCCATGCTCCACAAAAGCGGAAAGCCCATTGTGCTTTGCGTCAACAAGTGCGACGGAGTGGGCGAGGTTCCCGCGGAATTTTATGAATTTTATAATTTGGGTCTCGGAGACCCCATTGCCGTTTCGGCCGTTCACGGTCACGGAACGGGAGATCTTCTCGACGAGGTTTGCAAGGCGCTCCCGCCCTTTGAAGAGGAAGACGATGACGACGACACCGTGAAGGTGGCGGTCATCGGAAAGCCCAACGCCGGCAAATCCAGCCTTATAAACCGCATTGCGGGAGAGCAGCGTTCCATCGTTTCCGACATTGCCGGCACGACAAGAGACGCCGTCGACTCCAAAATCGAAAACTCCTTCGGAAATTTCCTTTTCATCGACACGGCGGGACTTCGAAGAAAATCCCGCGTTTCAAAGGCCGGGGACGACATCGAGCGATACAGCATCATCCGCGCCGAAATGGCGATTGACCGAGCCGACGTGTGCGTCATCATGATTGACGGCGTCGACGGCTTCACCGAGCAGGACGCCAAAGTAGCCGGCATGGCTCACAACGCCGGAAAAGCCTGCATTGTGGCGGTCAACAAATGGGACGCCGTGGAAAAGGACGACAAAACCATGGACAAAATGAGAAGCGAGCTCATGAACGAGCTTGCCTTCATGTCCTACGCTCCCATAATATTTATTTCGGCCAAAACAGGTTCCCGCGTCGAACGGCTTTTCGAGCTTATCAAATTTGTAAACGACCAAAACAATATGCGCATATCCACCGGTATGCTCAACGACCTTTTGGCCGATGCGACCGCGCGGGTTCAGCCCCCCACCGACAAGGGCAAACGGCTTAAAATTTACTATATGACTCAAGCCTCCACAAAGCCGCCCACATTCGTTTGTTTTTGCAACAACAAGGAGCTTTTCCATTTTTCATATCAGCGTTATTTGGAAAATCAAATCCGCTCGACCTTCGGCCTTGAGGGAACGCCCGTCAGAATGGTCATTCGCGAGCGCGGAGAATAAAATTTAGGGGATAGTTCAAATGTCTTATAAGGTTACCGTGCTTCTGGTTCTCGGTCTTTTCGGCCTTGTCAGTTACCTTCTCGGCAGCATAAATTTTGCCATAATCGTAACCAAAATTTTCACCGGCAGAGACATTCGCCGCTCGGGCAGCGGAAATGCGGGAATGACCAATGTCATGCGCATTGTGGGGTTTCTTCCCGGCGCCATAACCCTGCTTTTCGACGTGGGGAAGGCAGTGCTTGCCACCTGTCTCGGAAAATATTTTATGTTTGATTTTCTCATGGCGGTTTATCCCAAGCTTCCCGAAATGATGTCGGCCGAAGGGTTTGCCTATGCTTCGGCGGTGCTGCCCGTCTACGCCGCCAACATATGCGGATTTTTCTGTATTCTCGGACACCTTTATCCCGTTTATTTCAAATTCAAAGGCGGCAAGGGAATTTCCACCATTGCCGGTGCCATGGCCATACTCGACTGGCGCGTTTTTCTCATTGTGCTCGGCATATTCGTCACATTCTACCTTCTTTTCCGCATTATATCGGTTTCGTCGGTGGTGTCGGCGATAAGCTATCCCTTTGTGATGTATTTCATGTTTACATACTCCCCCGCCTACGACGCCATAACGGCCACGGCCTTTTCGGCTCAATACCGCCCCTTCTTCATCCCTCTTGACGCCTTTGTGGTGCTGTCGGCCGCCTGCTTTTCGGCGCTCACGATCATAAAACACGCCGAAAACATCAAGCGGATTTTCAAGGGCGAGGAAAAGCCCCTCAAAATCAAGCGCTTCACCTTCAAAAAGAAGGGAAGCAAATAAACAAAAAGCTCCCGAGGGAGCTTTTTTAGATAGCCGAAAACCTTTACGGCGCGGCCGTTATTTGATAAGATTGAATACAAGTATCGCGGCTCCGAGAATGACGAGCACGGCTCCGGTTGCGCGGTTTAGGGTTTCGGGCTTTGCCTTGTTTGCAAAAAGCGCCGCCACCCGAGCGAAAACAAGAGTGAACACAACGCACAGCGCCATGACGGTCAAATTCGGCATATCCCCGAAGGAAAAATGGGAAACAGCACCGGTGAGGGCCGTGAATGTCATTATAAAGACGCTTGTTCCCACCGCCGTTTTGAGCTCATACCCCAGCACCGAGGTCAGAATAAGCAACATCATCATTCCGCCGCCGGCACCCACAAATCCGCATATAAAACCTACAAGACTTCCCGCGGCAATCGAGCCGATAATACGCCGCTTTTTGCTCACGGCCTCCATCTGCTCCTTTGTGGTCATGACAGGCTTTACGATAAATTTAATGCCGAGCAGCAGCGTCATGAAAACCGAAAAATTTCCCATGGTCGCCGAGGGGACGACGCTTGAAACAAAGCTGCCCACAACCGTAAAGACAAGCACGGCCGCCATCATTATCAGACCGTTTTTTATGTCGAGGTTTTTATTTTTCTTGTAGGTATAGGCCGAAACGGCGCTGGCAAGCACATCCGAGGCAAGCGCGATTCCAACCGCCGTATACGGCTCGATTCCGAGAAAAGTTATAAGCATCGGGCTTATGACGGCGGCGGCGCTCATGCCGGCAAACCCGGTGCCCAGTCCCGCTCCCATTCCGGCAAAAAAGGTTACGGCGATCGTCAAAAAAATATTATCCATAAAATCATTCCTTTATCGGGATTTTAACACAAGGTCAGCTTTTTTTCAACTGTTTGAAGGTGGTATTTTGCAAACCGTAAACGAGGCTCTCGACCGCCTTGAAAGGTCGAAATTTCGCAGTTCCTTTCATTTGAACAAGGAAGATATCGAATATATCTCGACCAAAGGAACCGAAACCGTTCGCCGTCACGCCGAGGATTTTGTCAGAGAGCGCCTTGCCCCCGCTTTTCCGAAAAACGACGGCAGCCAGACCCCCATGAAAGGACATCCCGTTTTCAAGGCTCAGCACGCCTGCGGTTGCTGCTGCAGGGGCTGTCTCGAAAAATGGTACAGGGTCAAAAAGGGCTGCGGGCTGACGGAGGCTCAGCAGCAAAAAATCGTAAATCTTCTTATGGCGTGGATCGAGCGGCAAATTCAGCGAAACAGCCGTTTATGAGCGATTTCCCCAATATATTTTCTTGACATAAAAAAATTTAGGTGATATAATTAGTAAGATTTATACAAAGGAGGCGGCTTATGTCAAAACCTATTAAAGTTACAACCGACAGCACGGCGGATTTATCCCCCGAGCTGATTGAAAAATACGGCCTTTCCATTACCCCCCTTCACATCGAGATGAACGGCAAAAGCTATTCCGACGGTGTTGACGCAAATCCTTACCGTTTCCCTTTCCTCTGAAACTCTTTTCTGATAAGTAAATATCATTCGTAATGCACCGCTTGTTTCCAAATAATTCACAATACTCATTGAAAAAGATAATAGGAACAAAAGCCAATGATGAGAACTGCGAGTTTCCCATCATGCTATTCTGAGGCATAATTCTATACCATGCATAAATTCTGTCATCGTATGTTAATGAAGCTGACATAATGTCATCAACTCTAACTGAAATATAACTTTCTGATTCCCATACGTGGGGGGACTGACCCCTTCCGTGCCGCAGCAAACGCAATAAGTAATCCACCTG
>URYV01000119.1 GCA_900552285.1 uncultured Oscillospiraceae bacterium | reverse complement strand
ATCGACTGCAATATGTATAAAAAGGACGGCAAGACCAACCTCGAGCCCTTTATCGCCGGACTTCCCGGCGAGGTCATGCGGGAAACCGAGCAGAACATGGTCAGACGTATAAATTATTACAACGAACAGAATGTCGACATCGACTATTTTTGGATAGACGCCGGTTGGTATATCGACGGCAACACAAAAACCTGGATTCACGTCGGCAACTGGACCATGGACACCGACCGTTTCCCGAACAAGCTGCTTTCGGTCAGCGAGGCCTGCAAAAATGCCGGCATGAAGGGCGGCGTGATACTTTGGTTCGAGCCCGAACGAAACGCCTTTTCCCTTAAAGACAACGAGTTTGACCTTTACGGAGCCAAAAAGGAATGGATAGTCGGTTATAACGGCGCCAAAAACACCGCGGTCGGCCCCGACGACTATCACATCTTCGATTTGGGGAACAATGAGGCTCTTTTCTGGATGACCGACAAAATCAAAACCGTGCTGACCGAAGGAAACATCTCAATTTACCGTGAGGACTTCAACAACGGCTGGACGCTGCGCATTTGGAATCAGATTAACGCCGCCGAGCCCGACCGAGCGGGAATGATTGAAAACGGCGGAGTTCAGGGACATCTCCGGCTTTGGGACAACATTCTCTCCCTTGACAACATCGAGATGATCGACTCCTGCGCCTCCGGCGGCCACCGTCTCGAGCTTGAGACCATGCGCCGAGCCGTGGCACTTCATCCCACCGATTACAACTATAACGATCTGACCGCCCGCCACAGAGCAAGCTATGGTCTTGCCTGCTGGTTCCCCTTTACCGGCGCAAACACCGGCTTTGACAACTATCACACCTTCACCGACAAATATATCATGCGTTCCTCCTTTCGCCAATCGATAGCCTGCCAGGTCAACATCGAGGGCTTCAGCGAACAGAGAAAACAGCTGCTTCGCGACTGCATAAGCGAATGGAAGAGCATTAACGGCTATTTCTACGACGACATTTACGAGCTGACAGACAGCAATGTCTCAGGGAACGAGTGGTATGCCTACAGCTATATAAATCCCGACAAACAGGACGGCTTTGCCCTTGTGTTCAACCACGGCGGAAAGTTTTCTCCAAGCAGCAAAAACATTCGTCTTAAAGGGCTTAATCCCGACGATACCTATGAGCTGACCTTTGCCGATTTTGACGGCACGGTAACCGCAAGCGGCGCCGAGCTCATGAGCGTCGGTGTGGAAATGACCCTTGACGAAAACGAGCACAACGGCGGCGGAGACTCCGACATAATTTATATCAGACGCGTCTCCTCGGCAGTAAAATTCGGCGACACCGACGGCGACGGCGAAATCACCGTTACCGACGCGCTGCTCGCCCTTCAATCGTCGGTCAACAAAATCGCTCTTGACGATGACGCACAAAAGCGCGCCGACGTGGACGGCGACGGAAAAATCACGGTAACCGATTCGCTGCTCATACTCCAAAAGGCGGTAAACAAAATCGACGTATTCCCCGCCGAATAAGCAGCAGATGCTTGAACAAAAACCCCCGATGCAGCCAAAATGCCGCGTCGGGGGTTGTTTTTTATATTTTTATACGGACGGAAATCCCATCGGGAAAATATTCCTCAAAACGCCGAAAACCGCGAGGGCGGCAATCGAGCCGTAAAGGACGGCGTTTTCGAACCCTTTACGGGGCCTTTTTGAGAAATAATGCAGCAAAAGGCACACCGCCCAAAGGGGCAGCAGGCAAAAAATCACGGGGTTATAGAAAAAAGCCGCCGAAAACTCGCCGCGAAAGACGCTTAAAATCATTCTTGAAACGCCGCAGCCGGGGCATTTAAGCCCGGTCACCCGATAAAAGGGGCAGCCAACCGTAAAGCTCACCGCCGCAAGAACGAAAAGAGCCGCCGCAAATTTAACGGCGGCCGAAAGCCTTTTGCTTTTCATCAATATTTGTTTACCGCATCCTGTGCCAGCGCAAGATTGACTATGTTGAGCCCGAAAACTTCAAGCACAACAAAGAGAACATTCGAGCTGCCGCCGGGATTGCCCTTTATGGCGTCCACCTTTTCGCCGAGCTTGTAAGCCCAGAAATATCCGTAGATTCCGCAGGTGATGAGGGTGAACAGGAAGGCCATTGCGCCGCTTGTGGCGTTGGGGTCGCCGTACTTTGCATTGACCTCGTCGGTCAGGGTTATGAACCAATATATTGCGTATATGCCGCAGGTCACAAAGCTGAGCAATATCGCAATGGCAATGTTACGGTCATTTTGTCCTTGAGGTGCGGGGGCAAAGGGCTGCTGACCGTAGGGCGGCTGATTTCCGTTGGGCTGACCGCCGTAGGGAGGCTGGCCGTATGGAGGCTGGCCGTATGGAGGCTGTGCTCCGGGCTGACCGTTATACTGAGCCTGCTGTCCGCCGTTTGGGGTTTGATTTGCGTTTTCGGCCTCGACCTTGGCTCCGCAAGAAGGGCAGAAGGACGCGCCGTCCTCCATTTGGGTTCCGCAATTTCTACAAAACATAATTTTTACCTCGCTTTCCTGAATTTATATTACAACACATAAATTTGCCTGTCAACAAAAAAAGGCAAAAAGCGAAACAATTCACAGTTTGCCTTTATCACTTTACTTAATCACGCGGACGCGAATTGTTCCTTCGACATTTTTAATGCCGTCGACAATCGATTCGTCGATTTCCTTTTCGGCAACGTCAATAAGGGTGTATGCATAGTCCTTTTTGGACTTGTTGAGCATATTTTCGATATTGATGTTCTTGGAGGAGAACAGCGCCGAAAGCTTGTTGATCATGCCGGGATTGTTCTTGTGAATAACGCAGATTCTGGCACCCTCGGTACGGTGGCAGGAAACGGCGGGCATATTGACCGAATTGACAATATTTCCGTTTTCGAGATAGTCGATGAGTTCGCCGGCCGCCATGGATGCGCAGTTGTCCTCGGCCTCGGGGGTGGAGGCGCCGAGATGGGGAATGGCGATGACGCCCTCAACGCCCAGCAGCTCGTCGTTGGCAAAGTCGGTCACATAGGCCGCAACCTTACCGGTGGACAGGGCGGCGATTATGTCGGCGGTGTTGACAAGGTCTCCGCGGGCGAAATTGAGAATTCTGACCCCGTCCTTCATGCCGGCAATGGTCTTTGCGCTTATCATGTCCCTTGTCTCGTCGGTGAGGGGAACATGAACGGTTATGTAATCGCAGTTGGCGAAAATCTCGTCGAGATTTGACGAATGCTTAATGGAACGGGAGAGGTGCCATGCGGCGTCGACCGACAGATAGGGGTCATAGCCGTATACCTCCATGCCCAGCGACTTGGCCGTGTTGGCCACGCCGATTCCGATGGCTCCGAGGCCGATAACACCGAGAGTTTTGCCCATAAGCTCGGGGCCGGTGAAGGCGCTTTTGCCCTTTTCCACCATTTTGGCCACCTCGGCGCCGTTGCCCTTAAGGGTCTTTTCCCATTCGATGGCGGGAATAACTCTTCTCGAGCATATCAGCATTCCGGCAATGACAAGCTCCTTAACGGCGTTTGCGTTTGCGCCGGGGGTGTTGAAAACCACGATTCCCGACTCGCTGCAGCGGTCAAGGGGAATGTTGTTGACGCCCGCTCCCGCGCGGCCGATTGCAAGCAGACCGTCCTCAAACGCCATGTCGTGCATTTTGGCCGAACGAACCATTATCGCGTCGGGATTTTCGATGTCGTCCCCGTAGGTATATTTTGCGCCGTCAAAGCGGGAAAGCCCCGAGGGCGAAATTTTATTTAAGGTTTTAATGTTAAACATCAGCTGTTTTCCTCCTCGAATTTCTTCATGAATTCCACAAGCTTTCTGCAGCCCTCAACAGGCATGGCATTGTAGACCGAAGCTCTCATGCCGCCGACCGAACGGTGACCCTTGAGATTGACAAAGCCCGCCTCCTCGGCCTCCTTGATGAATTTGGCGTTGAGCTCGTCGCTGTCGGTGACAAAAGGAATGTTCATCATGGAGCGGTCCTCGGGAACGACGGTTCCGCGGAACATCTTGCTGTTGTCGAGGAAATCATAGATCATGCCGGATTTTTCCTCGTTTATCTTCTTCATGTTTTCAAGACCGCCGATGTCGTTCTTGAGCCACTCGAGAACCAGCTTGCAGATGTATATGTTATAGCAGGGGGGAGTGTTGAACATGGAGCCGGCCTCGGCATGGGTGACGTAGTTGAGCATGGTGGGGGTTATGTCTCTTGCGTGACCGAGAAGATCCTCACGGATTATGACAATGGTAAGACCCGCGGGGGCAACGTTTTTCTGCGCTCCGGCATAAAGCATACCGAATTTGGAAACGTCGATGGGCTCGGACAGAATGCAGGAAGAAATGTCGGCAATGAGCGGCACGTCGCCGGTGTCGGGCAGCTCGTGAAATTTGGTGCCGTAAATGGTGTTGTTCATGCAGATGTAGAAATAATCGGCGTCCTTGGTGAAGGTCGCGGGGTCGAGCTTCGGAATGTAGGAATAGGTCTTGTCGGCCGAAGACGCGACGGCCTTTGCCTCGCCGTAGCGGCGCAGCTTTTCGCATATTTCGCCTGCCGTGTTTACGCCTATATCAGACATTACAAGCGTTTCTTCAAGCTCTTCAAACAGCTCCTCGTCAATTTTGGTAAAGCTGTTTATAACGCTGTTTACGCTGTTTGCAATTGAGTCTCTCGTTTTTTGAAGACCCTGCTTAATTTTACTGAAAAATCCCATTTTAACCCTGCTTTCGGAAATAAATTTTACGCGCCCTTGTTCTGCAATAACGTTTTTTCAAGCTCCGCTACATTCAGCTCAATAAGCTTTGTTATGCCCTTTTCCTGCATTGTAACACCGTAAAGCATATCCGCCGCCTCCATAGTGCCGCGGCGGTGCGTTACGCAGATAAACTGCGTGGCAAAGCCCGATTTTTTCATATAATCGGCAAAGCGGTCAACGTTTATATCGTCAAGCGCGGTGTCAACCTCGTCTAAAAAGCAGAACGGCGGCGCGTTTA
>URYV01000118.1 GCA_900552285.1 uncultured Oscillospiraceae bacterium | reverse complement strand
AAAACGCCACCGAGCAAAACGCTCCCGCCGAAATATCCCTCATGGATATAGAGCCCAATCTCGGCCAGCCCCGTAAGGAATTCGACCCCGAAGCCCTTGAAGAGCTTGCCGACAGCATAAAAAGATACGGTCTGCTTCAGCCCCTTGTGGTTCGCCCCATAAACGGCGGGCGTTATCAGCTTGTGGCGGGCGAGCGCCGTTGGAGAGCGTCGCGCATTGCGGGGCTGTCGGCCGTTCCTGCAATCATAAAGGAACTGAGCGACGGCGAAACCGCCGAAATTGCCTTGGTGGAAAACCTCCAAAGGGAGGATTTAAACCCCATTGAAGAGGCGGCAGGCTATAAAAGCCTCATGGAGGACTTCGGTCTGACCCAGGAGGAGGTCGCCGTGAGGGTGGGAAGATCCCGCCCGGCGGTCACCAACGCCATGCGGCTGCTTGATTTGCCCGACGAGGTGCTTGACATGGTCAAAAAGGGCACCATTTCGGCCGGTCACGGCAGAGCGCTGCTCGGATTTTCCGATAAAGAGGAGCTGCTCAAGGCGGCAAAGGCCGCATCCTTCGGTGCAAACGTCAGAAAAATCGAGCAGATGGCCAAGGAGTCGAAAAAAGCCGAAAAAGACGGTCAAAAGACGGCAAAGCCCGCCCGCAGCACCATTTATGACGAGGTGGAGCTTTCTCTGTCGGAAAACTTGGGCCGACGTGTAAAGGTCAAGGCCGCAAAGGGAAAAGGCACCCTTGAAATAGAATTTTACAATCTTGAGGATTTAAAGGGTCTGGCAAACAAGCTGGGCGAATAGAAAGGACGACAAAAATGTTAGACATCAAGCTTATAAGACAAAACCCCGACGCGGTCAAGGCCGCCGTCAACCGCCGCAACGGCGACTATACCGCCGCTATCGACGAGCTGCTTAAAATCGACGAGCAGCGCCGAGTCATCAGCAGCAAGGCCGACAAATTCAAGGCCGAGCAAAACGCCGCATCCAAGGAAATCCCCCGTATCAAGAAGGAGGGGGGAGACCTTTCGGAAATCATGGCCCGCATGAAAACCCTGTCCGACGACGTCAAGGAATGTGACAAGGAAATCTCCGAGCTGACCGAAAAGCAGAGAAACATTCTCCTTTCTATCCCCAATATGCCCAATCCCACCATTCCCGACGGCGAGGACGACAAGGAAAACCGCGAGCTGCGCCGCTGGGGCGAGCCGAGAAAATTTGATTTTGAGGCCAAGGCTCATTGGGACATCGGCAAGGACCTCGGAATTCTCGACCCCGAAACCGCCGCAAAGGTATCGGGCGCCCGTTTTCATTTTTACAGAGGCCTCGGCGCCCGTCTCGAAAGAGCCGTTTTCTGCTTCTTTATGGACACCCACGCCGACAACGGCTATGAGGAGATCATTCCTCCCTATCTCGTGAACCGCGCTTCCATGACCGGCACCGGTCAGCTGCCCAAATTCGAGGAGGACGCCTACCGTATTCACGGCTCGGACGAATTCCTCATCCCCACCGCCGAGGTTCCGGTAACCAATATGTATCGCGACGACATTCTCGACGGAAGCAAGCTTCCCCTTAAATACTGCGCCTTTTCGGCCTGTTTCCGCGCCGAGGCGGGTTCGGCCGGCCGCGACACGAGAGGCCTCATCCGTCAGCACCAGTTCCACAAGGTCGAGCTTGTTAAGTTCGTAAAGCCGGAAAATTCCTATGCCGAGCTTGAGACCCTGACAAACGACGCCGAAAAGCTGCTCCAAATGCTCGGTCTGCCTTATCGTGTGGTCTGTCTGTCGGCCGGCGACCTTGGATTTTCCTCGGCCATGACCTATGACATCGAGGTCTGGCTGCCCAGCTATAACCGCTATTGCGAGATTTCAAGCTGCTCCAACTTCGAGGATTATCAGGCCCGCCGCGCCGCCATCCGTTATAAGGACGGGGCGGGGGACAAGGCCAAATTCGTCCACACTCTCAACGGCTCGGGTCTTGCCGTGGGCAGAACCGTCGCCGCCATTCTTGAAAACTATCAAAATGCCGACGGAACGGTCACCGTTCCCGAAGTGCTGAGAAAATATATGAACACCGATATTATAGGATAGGTGATTTTATGTTTGAAAACGGCTCGGTTTGTCTTTTGAACGACTCCTTTCCTCCCCTTATCGACGGGGTGGAAAACGCGGTGGTAAATTATGCCAAATGTATGACCGAAAGCGGAATAAACGCAACCGTTGCCACCCCTTCCTACCCCGGAGCCGACGACGAAAGCTTTGAATTTCCCGTCATCCGCTATTCAAGCCTCAACACCACCCGCAAATTCGGCTACCGACTGGGCTACCCCTTCGGCAAAAAAGCGGTAAACGCCATAAAAGCCTCAAATCCCCTGCTGCTTCACAGCCATTGCCCCTTTTCCTCCACCCTTCTCGCACGCATGGTTCAGCAGGAGGTCGACGCCCCCATCGTATTTACATACCACACAAAATTCGACATCGAGATAAACAAGGCGGTGGAAATGAATTTTCTTCGCAAAACCGCCAAAAAGTTTTTGGTGGACAACATCTCGGCCTGCGACGAGGTGTGGGTGGTGAGCAAGGGCGCCGGCGACAACCTTAAAAGCCTCGGCTATCAGGGCGACTGTGTGGTCATGGAAAACGGCGTCGACCTGAAAAAGGGACTTGCCTCTCCCGAACTTGTGGCCGAGCTGCGCCAAAAACACGCCCTGCCCGCCGATGTGCCCGTCTTTCTCTTTGTGGGCAGGCTCATGTGGTATAAGGGCGCGAGAATAATCCTCGACGGACTTAAAATGATTGCAAACGACGGCAAGGATTTCCGCATGGTTTTCGTGGGAGACAGCGTCGAACGCCCCGAAATCGAGCAATATGCAAAAACGCTGGGCATACAGGAAAAATGTATATTCGTCGGCGCCGTTCACAATCGGGATATAATCCGCGGATATTTCACCCTTTCAGATTTGTTTTTGTTCCCCTCCTCCTTCGACACCAACGGCATTGTGGTCAGGGAGGCGGCCGCCTGCGGCAAGGCAAGCGTGCTGCTTCGGGAAAGCTGCGCCTCGGAGGGCATCGAGGACGGAAGAACCGGCCTTCTCATAGAGGAAACCGGCGAATCCATGGCGAAATGTCTTTCCTTTGCCTGCGAAAACCGCGAAAAGCTTAAGGTTCTCGGCCAAACGGCCATGGACGAAATCTATATTTCCTGGGAGGACGCCGTCGAAAAAGCCACAAAACGCTACGAACTGGTGGTGGAAAACTTCAAATCACGCGAAACCGCCCGTGAAAAGGTTCGTTTTGACGAAATGTTCCGCACCTTCAGCGAAATCAACGTCGCCATGCAAAGGGTGGAGGACACCTCCCGTTTTCTCTTTCAAAAGCTTGTCAAAAAAGGTAAGGAATAATCTTCGGAGGAAAATCTTTTGCATCCCGTCAAACACTTTCGCACCATAACAAAACACCGCCACAAGGTCATTGCCCATTGCTTTAAGGCGGGGCTCGGCTTTCGCGGCCTTTTTCACGACCTTTCAAAATATTCTCCCGCCGAGTTCATCCCCGGCGCAAAATACTATGCCGGCACCCGCAGCCCCAACATCACCGAAAGGGAGCTTTACGGCTACTCCTCGGCCTGGCTTCATCACAAGGGCAGAAACAAGCACCATTTTGAATATTGGACCGATTTCAGCCTTAAGGAACAGCGGGTCTGCCCCGTAAAAATGCCGCTGCGCTATGCCGCCGAAATGTTCTGCGACCGCGTGGCCGCAAGCAAAATATACAAGGGCAGAGACTATACCGACGATTATCCCCTTAAATATTACATGAGCGGCAGGGACGCAAAAACCATGCACCCCGAAACGGCGGCCTTTCTCGAAATGCTGCTGACCGAGCTTGCAAAAAAAGGGGAGAAGGCGGCTTTTGCTCATTTAAAAAGCATTGTGAAGGCGAAAAAGGAATATTGAAACCCAAAACGGGAACGGTATCAAACTACCGCTCCCGTTTTTTCCGTATGTTCGCTTTTTTCCGCAAAAACCGCCGCTTTCCCATGAACACCCGCGCTTTATGTATCACACCTTCGGAAGGCTGATTTTATAAACGATTTCGTCCTCGGTTTCGTTTTTTTCGAAAGCCGCCGATATGCCCGCCTTTTTTATGCTTTCCACCGCCCGAAGCAGGGTATTTGTTATTATTCTCCCGTCCATTGCGCCGGTTTTCACGGCGGGGGAAAAGCCGGCCGCCCGCTCGGGAATTTTCGTCACAAGCTCCCTTTCCCGGGTCTTTTCGTCGGGAATTCTCAAAAGAACCTTTGCCTGTCCCTCCGAAAGCCCCAGCCCCAGTATTCTTTCCCGCTCAAGAGCGCTGAAATTCAGCAGCCTCAGTTTTGACATCAGCTGCCCCTCGGAAAGACCCAAAAGTTCGGCCGCCTCGTCCCGCTCGACGCCGTAACGGGTTATGAGATTGTAAATTCCCTCGGCCTGTTCAAACATATTCAGCGGTTTTTTGCAAAGTCCGTGGAGAAGCGCGGTTATTGCCGCCTGACGGTCGCTTTGGCACAGCACGACGCAGGGCACCTTCGACAGCCCTGCCGCCCTTGCCGCTCTCAGCCGCCGCTCCCCCGAAACCACCGTATATTTATTCTTCATCGCCGGGCGGACGGTCAGCGGCTCGGAAATGCCGTTTTCCATAATACTTTTGCACAGTTCCTCCTCTCCGCCGAAATCCTTTCGGGGGGAAAAGGAGGGGCAAAGCAGCCGCGCCGTGGGAATAAAAATAAATTTTCTGTTTTGAAGAAATCTTCCGGAAAACATAGGCTCATATCCTTTCAAGGAAAATATACCATACCCTATAAAGTGTTAATTGTCGCAATTCGATACAACATTTTGTATCTTTCTGTCAACTTAATAAAAATACCGCAAAGGTGTTGACAAACGGTATTTCAAATGATAAAATATACACACAAAATAAAAAGGCTTTGAAGGGAATAAAAGTGCATTTTCTCGGCAAAGAGAGCCGCCGTTTGCT